>CAZXMK010000003.1:0-42430 GCA_964641935.1 uncultured Syntrophaceae bacterium | reverse complement strand
GGATCGCCTGGGCATCGAGCTCAAGCTGCGCGGCCGTGTCCATCTCCACCAGGAGCGGCGTCCCCTCGCCCAGGTCCACCCCGCCCTTCAGGAACAGCATGCGCTGCCGGGCCTTGAACTTCTCCCCCTGCTCCCGCAGCCGGGTCTCCTCGTAGGCCGCAGCCTGCCGGGAAGCATCCGCCTCTCGCATGGCCACCATGGCGTTGTAATTCGCCGCCCGCTCCTGGGCATCGGCTGACGCCCGGGCTCCCGCGTAGCTGACACCGGTGCCAGCTGCAGCAACAGCGATCGCCGCGATGGCCAGATATGTGGACGTCGCATACGCCACGATCAGACCTCCTTCTCGTACACAACCTCACAGGCCTTGAACCCCAGGCCCTCGTAAAGGCGCCGGTTCTCATCCGCCCGGAGATCCACCAGGTGGGCAATCCGGATCCTGGTCGCCCCCCGGTTCTTCGCCCAAGCCTCGAAAGCCTGAATCAGCAGGCCGCCATAGCCCAGGTGCCTGGCCCGGGCAGCCACGAACCAAAACACCTCATTCGCCACCGGCCTGCCGGACAGCGGATCCACAAAGTAGAAACCGGACACCATCCCGACAGCCTCGCCGTCCTCCTCGAGGACGATACAGACCGCGGCGCCGGCAGCGATCAACGGACCCCAGGCCCCACGGACCACGTCCAGGTTGATCTCGATCAGGGTCCCGCTCTGCCGGTAGTAATCCCGGATTTCCTCCGAAAGGGCGTACAGCCCGGGATCGTTGGTCTCTTCCGCCTGCACTTCACGAATGTTCAGAGCCATGGAATACCCTCGCATAGAGAAAGTAATCGTTCCGCTGCGGATCGTAGGCCCGCAGCACCCCCTCCCGCTCGAAACCGAGATTCTCGACGAACCGGACGTGAACCGGGTTGTCCACCAGGACATGGGCCTGCACCCGGTGCAGCCGATGGTCCCGGATGATTTGCGCCAGGTACGGAGGGATGGCCTCATAAATGAATTCCCGGTATGCTTTCGCATCCGGGCAGACCGCCACCCACCCCTCACCACAGCCGCGCCACAGGATCCGGATCCCGGCACAGCCGACCAGGACCCCGTCGACAAAGCCGGTCCAGGCCGGCCCCTTGTTGTAGTTTTCCCAGGCCCAATCCCGGTAGTCATCCTCCAGCACTCCCGGAGGCTGCAGGGACAGGGCGTCCGCATACTGAAAAGGCCTGATCTCAACCATAATTTGTCATGTCCGCCACGATGCAGAGGACCGTCATGGGCAGAGGCTGGTCCTGAACGATCACAAGGTTTCCGTCCGTCTCGTAATCCCCGTCGAATTCCGCCTCCTTGTCGCCGGAGAACAACTCCGCGTTGACATCGTAGAGGATGTTCTGCAGGTAATCCTCGTCCTCGTTCGGTCCCCACTTCCCGCCGATGGTCTGATGGAAGCGCACCGTGAGCTTTGCAATGCGCTTTGTCTTCCCCTGGGACGTTCCGTACTGAGCCCCGCCCTCGATTCTCATGGGCTTCAGGGTCCCGGCGTAGGGCAGCCCAACGTGGATCACCGAATAGTAGGATGGCAGGGTGATGGCTCCGGAAGAAACGGTCTGATTTGCCAGGGCCAGGCCATCGGCCGCGATCGCCACCTCCTCTCCCTCCAGGTGGTCCAGGCCGGACACCGTCCGGGCCACCCGCTGCGCCGTCCCGCCGGACACGTAGGCATCGAACCCTGTCCCGTCGATGCCGGACAACTCGAAGGTGTCATCCGCGGCATTGGCGACCGTGTAGTAATTCCCGTTCAGGTCCTCCATACCGACCACACCGGCGATGAGGACCGTCGCGCCATCCGGGATCCCATGGCCAGGCGCTGAAATGACAACCGGATCCGCCTGGGTCGCACCATCGATGCTGACCGGATCCCCGCCGTCGAACGAGAGCCCGCAATGGACGAAGAAGGCGTCCGACTGCTCCTCGAACTCGATGGGCTTGAAATATTCCACGTACCGCTTGGTCTGGCCGTTGATCGTCCGTTTCACGATCACCCACACCTCGTCCTCCGGATCCCCGGGGATGACCGACACGCTCTCATATTCCCCCTGCGTCACGTGCCGATGCCAGCAGACAACGGACTCCTGCGCCCGCTCGTAGGTCATGCCGACCAAGGTACCGTCCCCGCGGGTAGCCCACAGGATGGAGTATGGCTCCGTCTGATAGTCCATCGACGTGATGCCGTCCCTGGCGATGTGGTTTGACCGGAGGGTGAGATCCGGAGCAACGAACCCGTCCTTTTCAAACGAATAGGCGAACTCCCTGACCTTCCGGCCGGACTGCTGCACGAACAGGACAACATCGTTCACCAGGAGCCCCTGCACCGAGGAGGAGCCGAAGGTCGTCTGCCTCTTCGCATTGATCGACGTCGGCGTCATGGGATCCGAAACGGAGGATCCGCCGACCCGCCACTCTCCACGGGCCGTCCCCACCAGGAGATAATTCTGCGGGACCATCCACATGATCCGGTTCACCTGGTCGGCCAGGAGGGTATACTGCAGGGCATCGTCATCCGCGGTACCGGTCGTCATGTTTTCGTAATCGCCGGCCTTGGACCCATCGATCGTCTGCGGTCTTGCGTAACTCCCGCCCCACAGGAGGCGCTGCTCGAAGAAGGCGACCGCCCCTGGATATTCATTCGAGGCGTAGCCGCCACCGGTGTAGGCATTGGCAAAAGCGGATCCCTGTAGGTCAATGGTGTTGTCGTCAACATAAGTGACCGGCCATACCCCGTTTGCCTCCGTACAGCCCTCCACCCCACGAACCACCACGGTATTCCCCGTCGCATAGCCATGCCCCGTAACCGTAAGGCGGACGAGCCCGGACCCATTATCCGCGGCGCCAGATACTGCATACTCGGTGAACGGCGATTCCGTGAAATTGATGTCCAGAAGGGTCCAGACCGTGTGAGAGGACCGCGTCAGCTTCGCCGGCGGATGGTTGCGATGCGCCAGGTAAAGGGTATCCGCGGACTGCGTGTAGTTGATCTCGAAGAGCTCGTCCTCGGTGTAATCGGTGGCGATCTCAACCGGGTTTCCCTCGACCTCGATCCGCCCCTGGTCTTTGAAAAACCGGATATACCCTTCCCCGAGCTCCAGCGTATAGGCCTGCTCCGTGTTGAATTCGAAGGGAATGGACCGCGTCCGTTTACTCGAGTCCTTCACCTCGGCCACGAAATAGGATCCCGGAGCCATGGTCGCCGGCCCCTGGGGAAGGCCGATGAAATTCTCCATGATCCGGCAGCCGTTGAAGTAGACCGATACGTCGGGGCGCCCGTTCAGGAGCGGGGAGAGCTCGCCGGCGGTAAAGTTGGTGATGAGGACGTTCTGCTTTGCCATCAGCACACCCTCTCAATCCGGGATGAACCGGCCGTAAACCTCATAGCCGTCGGTTGCCTGGAGCCAGGCATTGATGTCCTGGGGATCTGGATGCACCAGGCAGTACCGGGGATCCACAACGGCCAGATGCCTGCCCTTGTCGCTGCAGATATCGATGCCCGGGATCTGCAGCCAGGGGAGATCCAGGGCCTGCCCGACGATGGCCGGCCAATCGTACAGTTTCCGATACCAGGGCTTTTGGAGATCTCGCCAGATGGCATCGAGGATCCGGACCCGCTCCTCCTGCGTCCATGCCGGGTTGTGCCAGATCTTCAGCCGGTGTTCCCCCTCGAGGTATTCACCGACCGAAACCTGTTTAAAGAACCAATCCTGAGAGGCGATGATGCCAGGACCGATCAGCCACATGAAGTGGTTATAGGCCCCGGAGGTATGTCCCTTGATTGCCCCGGCGACCGGGGATCCCAGGTTATCCGACAGGACTGCCATGGGGAACGTGGAGATAGCCCACACTTCATGGACCGTCAGAATTCGCATGGAGTCTTTCACTTCAGCCCCCAAAACGCCTTATAGATCAGGCCGGTAAACACCCAGGCCCACATGAAGTGGACCTCGATAGGTGGGAACAGGTAATGCATCTGCAGTCCTCAATAGAGCCAGCAACTGACCGGGCTTCCCTCGCCGTCCATCGAGTCGACATGGATGAACGTCTTGGCGATTCCGATCCGGCGGAACCCGGCCAAGATGAGCCCCTGCAGGACCAGGATCCGGTGTGGCCCGATGTTCGTCCGGATATCCGCAGCCTTCCCCCGGGGATGATTGTCGGCCGTTGAACCGACCGCCGCGTTGTGCTTCGGACAGCGGTACCCGGAGAGGATCCCGAACGGGACGCCGGCGAACTCCCGAGCCTGGTCGAGGCGCCGGAGGAACTCGTCGTCCATCTTCTCGATGCCGCAGCAATGGCAGTTGAACTCCGATCTCTTGAAATGTTTCGGTTCGTACATGAAGCATCCCCTCATCGTTTCCTGGCGGGACATACCGTCATCATGGCATCGTGCTCCCCGCAGAGCTTGCTGAGATCCGTCTCGACGGCGGTCAACCGCTTGAACATTTCCTCCTGATTCCGGTCGATCCCCTTCAAGGTGCGGACAAAGAACCAACAGATCACCAACACGGCGCCGGCGATCAGGTACTGAATTACATCGTAGTGACCTGCCCAGGTCGGAATGTTCTCCATTCTGGCCTCCGTCCTATTTGATATTCGAACACACCACTTGAGCCCTGACGGTCCCCTGCTCGCATTGGTAGCCGTTCAGGCCGTCCCCGAAAGGATCCACCTTTGTAATGACAATGGCGCCCCGCTCCCACCCCTCCCGGACCAGCACCTCCTCGATGGCCTGCATGAGGATCCTCTCGGCCTCCTCGATCGGGATGAAGCGGGCGCGGATCATACATACCCCCTGGACTTGACCCGGAGATAGACCCAGGCCGCGATTGCGAAAGCGATGAGGAGGAGGGAAAGGTCGGTCATTCCCATCCCAACTCCAAGACAGCATAATAGGTCGCGTCAGTGACGAATAAATCGACCTGCGTGTCAGACACCGAGCAGTTATATGTTTCAATCAACACCTGGATGGCGTTACCGCCTACGTATCCTCCTCTATTGATAACCTCTTGGAGGGGACTCTTAATATCGAACGTCTTGAAGCTGTATTGAGCCGGATCTGTTACAAAGCTTGTGTCCAGGTAAGCCGTCGTCCTGGTGAGGGCGTCCATCGCAGCTTCATCCGCAGGAACCGAGGCATCATCCACGGCGTTGCAATAGAATTTGAACCATGCTGTTCCTGTATTTCCCGACGCGGAATGGACATAGAGCTTGAGGTCCGCCTTGGTGAGCGACTTACCCTGCGGAACAGGGCATTCTGGAAACCTTATATATGCGTGGGTAAGGTTTCCGCCGGGCTTCCCGAGTCTGATGCGACCCCACCCGGCGGCATAATATCCTGTATATTTCCAGCCGGCATTCGCGGCGACACCATCGACGTCAATCGTCGCAGACCCGCCCGCCGCTTTCTTCTTCCCCATGAGAAACGCCCGAAGCATTACGCACCCTCCGAATCGAAGGTGTCCGTGAACGTCCTGGCTTCCCAATCGAAGCCACCGGAGGAATTGGGAACAGCCTCGAAGACGATCTTGTCACCCTCTGCCACGGTAGCCAGAAACACATAACGACCACCAACCAACGCCGAGCCGTCCAGCCAGATCACTTCCGATCCGGCGGGATCGAACCGCAGATACTTTGCAACCGTCGTAGCCGCCCGAAACTCAAACGAGAGACCATCAGCCGCCGCCGGAAGGGTCAGCGTAATGTCGGCGGTCTGCCCGTAGTTGTCGATCCGCGTCCCGGAGCATTCCGCGGCCGTGAGGGTCGCCGTGGCAGCCTTTGTTACCCGTTTGATCGTTGACCGGACAGTCGGCAAGGGATCGCCCAGGCCGAACCCTGTGGGCAGATAGGGGATGAAGCCGCTCGTCGGCACATATCCGCTGGCATCCGTGGTGAAATGTGCAATGGCCCGCTGGTCGGTGTTGGTCGGGTGATACCATCCGCCCTTCGCGGAGTCGAAGGAGGGAGCCGTTGCGGAGATAATCAGGTTTGCAACCGACAGTTCCGTTCCGCTTGCAGGGGGATCGGCATAGACATAATAGGGGGTGGAGGCGGCAAGGGTGTAGGAGGCTTCGCTCATCTCCATTTCGGCAATGACGTAGTAATATGTCCCCGCCTTCATCTCTGTCGCCACAACTCGATAGAAGGTGTAGGAATTTGCATTTGCAAAGGTGAAAGTCTTTACTTCGCTCGCCGAGTAGGTTTCCCCGTTAGAAACCGTGTGGATCGTAACCTCCTCGCCCGCAAAAGCCCCCGTATTGGAACCCTTCAACACCCACGACTTGAAGGGCTGTTTTGTCGGCGGATTACCATAATCCTCCACTCTCGCTGCCCTGATCGTGATTTTCTGGATACGTTTTGCGGACGCGAACTGATACTGAAGCCAGTTGTCGACAACCCCAGGATGGTCCCCCATGTGCCAGCTGGTGACAGGATTGTCGTCAAAGGCATAGAGGGGATCCATCCCGCAGGACGGAAGGTAATCTTTCGCAGACGCCGTTCCGCCAGAACAGGCATCGCTCCCATACCCCACCGGCTCCCCTCCCGGAGCAACCGCCAACTGCGCATCCAAGTTGTAGAGGACGCCCCCAATCTCGACGGAGCCACCGGAGACATAGACCTCATCGTTGTCCTTGCGGGACACGACCAGACCGGACAGGTGGCCGAGAGGAACCGTAACAACGGGGATCTCCGACTTCTCTGCGAGCGCAGACAAGTCCTGGTTGTCCGATCCGGAGGCGTGTTTCTTCGTAAGAGCGTCCGCGATGTCCGCATCAGCCTTGATCTGTGTCAGAGTTAACCCGCCGCCGTTCCATCCGTTTCCGAATTCATCACCCATAGCGCACCCCTACTCAACCAGCAGGAGCAGCCTGCCGGCCTTCTCGTTGCTGGCGCTGGAAATCACCAGGGTAAGCGGGCCGTTCAGGAAGATCGGAGACGAGGGGATGAGCCGCTCGGCTCCCGTCCCGCTCCGGTTTGCCAGATTCCCGCCAGCGACGTCGTAGCTGTAGGCGTCGTAGAGGACGATGTCGTAATTGGCATCCGGAAGGGTTGTGGCCAGATCCCCGTTCTTTCCAGGGACCGTCTGGATGTACCGGAGGAACCCCGAAACGGAAGAATCCCCGACCAGAGCGGAGATCTCGGTGCTGACCGCGGCATCGGTGCCGCTGGTCCAGTCGATGACGTACAGGGTGCCCTTGTTCCACCCGACCTTCTTCTTGACGGCCGTCGCCGTACCAGGGCCAGGCCAGGCCAGCCCCACAAGCAGAGCCATGACCAGCAGGACAACCAGGCCCAGGATTAGAGCTCTCTTCTTCATTGTTACCTCCCTTCCTTTGCCCACTCTCCCTCGCGGGCATCTTGATCTTCGTCGGGTACCGAATCCTGCAGGGCGTCCTTTGACTTCGCCTCCTTGAGCACGTCTGCGTACTCCACCAGGACCTGCTCCCCGAG
The DNA here is from genome assembly GCA_964641935.1 of uncultured Syntrophaceae bacterium. Classification (GTDB taxonomy): domain Bacteria; phylum Desulfobacterota; class Syntrophia; order Syntrophales; family PHBD01; genus PHBD01. The sequence goes on along the minus strand of CAZXMK010000003.1, from coordinate 34,948 downwards.
CGTTTTGGACTGCGTGATGCCGTAACAGATATCCGCTGCCAGGCGCAGGACTATGGCCTTGACGAGAATCGGGTTGTGGAACTCGGCTGGATTGACGATCTGCTTCAAGTAGGCGATGTCGATGCCGTCCCCTTCATCACAGAGAATGTAGCCACCCTCCACGACGTGATCGATATCGAGACCGCCTACCTGGACCGACAGGAGTCGGATCAGGCCATTCGGGAGGGCATACCGGTAATCCCAACCGAAATCAGGCGCCGTCGAGTCGGCCGCCAGGGTCGCCCGCTTCTTTGCATCCCGCCACTCGTACTCGTTGAGGACCTCGTCACGTGAGAGCTCGTACTGAGCATTGCAGACCTGGGCATTCTTCGAGGCGTCCGTCAGTTGGGTGATCCGGGCGGCCCCCAGGCGGATCAGGGCCGAGTTGCAGATTGCCACCCAGGTATTGTAGGCCATGGCCTCCTCCGTTGAAAAAGGGCCGGGACCGAAAGACCCCGGCCCTTTGCGATTCCATCGATCGGGCGACTACTCGGAAGCCGCGGCCTCCGCCGGGGGCTCCGCTGCAGCCTTCGCCCCCTTCCCGGGGTTCTTCGCTGCAGCCTTCGCCAGATCTCCCTGCTTCAGGTTTACGGCCGGTTCCTTTTCATCGAGGGCCTCCGCCGGGGGCTCCTCGCCATCCCGGACGAAATGCCGCGGGACCTTCGCCCCCTTCGGCACATTGACCGTCGTCCCTCCCTTGAACCCCTTGCCGTTAAACCAGCAATTCCTCAGAACAAAGTAAGTCGGCATGCTGGCTCCTTTCTCAGTTGATCAGCGGAATCGTTGCCGTCAACTTGCCCTTGGTGAAATTCTCCGTCCCCACCGTGTAGTACAGCCGCATGTACCGGAGGTGCTTCTTCGGGATGATCATTTCCCGAATGTAAGCCCCCTGGGCAAGCTGCGCCACGGTATAGGCCGGGGAGGTGCAGATGGTCGTCGCGGGAGTCGACGTCGCCCCTTCCTGCAGGGCGATCGTCAGCGTCCCCGTGTCGGCTGCCGAGTCGAAGTCCTCCTCCACGATGAAGTGGATTACCAGGGGAGTCCCGTCCCCGAGATTCGGGTTGGTCTTCCCAAAGTCGATGACGTTATCGGACGCCTCCGTGGAAGCAATCTCCTGCGCGTCGCTGAAGAACAGAACGTTGTCGAGGATCATTGATCTTTCACCCCCCCTCTTAGCTGAAAGTGATGGCCGTCTCGGTGTTGAGGATCTGCTCAACGAGCTTCACCGGCACACCACGGAACATCGTGACAGGCTTCCCGAAGATCTCGGCGGAGGTGTAGGCCACGTTCGTCTTGTCCTTCGCCAGGATATCGAACTGCGTCTTCAGGGTCCGGTTGACGTAGATGCGGGTCCCCGGACCGCCACCGGCCTGCGGCATCTGGTTCAGAGCCGTGATGATCAGGTCGTCGTTCAGGGTGTTGTCGGATCCGGCCGTCTCGATGTTGGGGATCCGCTGGACACAGCGATCGTCACGGACGACGATTCCGCCCCGCATCTGGAAGTGGGTCCGGAAGGCCTGGAAGATCCCGCCGGCACCATCGTCGACGGTCTGCTCCCCGAGATCCCGGGCCTGGATGCCAACAGAACTGGAGCCCTTCGGATAGATCATGTGGACCTTCGTGGGACCCCATTCCACAATCCACAGGGACGTGGTGTCATCCCCGGTACCGTTGCCGTTCCAGACATTCACGCCCTGGAAGGCATCGTCCGGGTCGTCGCCGTAGCGGGCCGCCAGGCCGGTGAAGCTGGCCGGGTCGTCCGCCACGTTCCCGTAGATGATCGTGTAGGCCAGGGTCTGACCCAGGCCCTCGATGAAGGCCACATCCTCCTGGCTGCGGAACTCCCGCGGATTCGGGGCGATGTCCACAAGGGCCTTATCGACCGTGGAGTAGTCCTCCAGCATGCCCATACCCTCGGTAATCTGCTTCGTTGCCGAAGCGGATCCGGTCACGCCCTTATTGATCCGGCGCCAGGACCCCGTCGGAAGGTGCGTCCGCCTGGTCGTGACATGGGACGTCGCCTGGTTCGATTCGATCCAGACGGCGTCCTGCAGGATCTCGTTGGTCTGATGGAGGACCTCCACAATGGTGACGAGATCCCCGTTGTTGGTGCGCTTCGCAAGCTCAAGCAGCGTAAGCTGGTCAAGAACTTCGTTCGCCATGGATTACTCTCCTTTCTTGTCTTGCATCTTCGGGTAGGAGAAAATCCCCGCGGCGACACGCGTCATAGCGTCGGCGTCCCGCTGCTGCTCCTCGGCCATCCTCTTGGCAGCCTCCGTGGCCGCCTCAAGACGCTTCGGATCCTTCTGGATCGCGTCCGCCTCCGCCAGGGACCGTGCATCCGACTCGGCCCGCCAGCGTTTCTCGTCTGCCGAAAGTCCAGTGACTTCCTCCATGGGTTATTTCCCTCCCGCCCGTTCGCGTTCGTATTGATCCATGGACGGATAAGAGAGGACTCCGGTCGATGCCTGGCCACCGCGCTGCCCAGGGACGAACGTGTCGTCTGCGAGGGCAAGCCCGATCTTGTGGAAGAACTTGACGATCAGGGGGTTATTCCCCTGCCCTGTGGCATCGAACCAGGCCTTTAATTCGGGAGACCCGAATTCCTTCATGGCCTGGTCAACGATCACCAGGTTCTTCTGGAAGTTATCCCCGGCCCAGGCCGGATCCTTCTTCATCTCGTCCACCGCTGTCTTCATAGCGTTTTGCCGGTTGGCCTCCAGCGTGGCGTAGAACTCATGGTTCCGATTCACGAAGGAAGCGAACATCCCCTCCGCCTGGGCCTTCGACAGCCCAAGCCGATGGGCCTCACTTCGGAACCATTGGACGTCCTCCGCCGATCGTTCCTGGTAGACCTTCTTCTGCTGCTCGTCGGTGAATCCAGCCGGCACAGGGACCTCACCGAGCGTGTACTCGTCCGGCTTCTCCGGACGCCCCAGGCGCCCGTAAAAGGCAGACCGCTCTTCATCCGTGGCGTTTTCGCCAGGGATCATCACCGCAGCGCCGAGCTTCCCCTCGAGCTCCTGAACCTTCCCCACCGTCTGCAGATGACTGGATGCGAAATCCCCAATCGTCTTGAACGGGGTAAAGGTTTCATTTCCCTTCAGGTCATCGGGTAACTGCGCCATCCATGCAGGCGTCAGGTTGGCTTCATCTCCCATCGTTCCTGCTCCTTTCTTTAGGCCAGAAGGCCTGGTTTAGTCTGCGTCGGTCCAGGTCCCTGTGTAGAGAACCGGGATCCAGTTGGTGATATCGGCCGCCACCAGGGTGATCCCCCGGTAAGCAGCGTCCGAAAGAATGGAATCGCCCGCGGCATTCGTCAGCCCGACGATCAGGTCGGCATCCCCGGGATTCAGTTTGACGGTCGTACTCGAGAAGATCGTGAGCATGACCCCGGGTGCAGCCGCCGGCAGATTGTACGTCCCGGTTGTCGTGATCCAGATGACGCCACCGGTGTCCGTGGCCACCAGGGTGTCCGCGGACGAATACGTGGTGATCGTCGGCTTGAACTTCGTCGTCCCCAGGTAGGACGTCCCGGAGACCGTCTGATCCCCGCCGACCGTAAGATCGTCCGTGACACTCAGATCATCCAGGACGTACAGGTCATAGAACCACCCTCCCGCCCAGGCCCTCGTCGTCTTTCCGATGTTTCCGCTGTTGTTGCGGTTCGGGAAGTAATCCGGCGAGGAAAAGGCGGGGAGGGAAAACGCCACGGCAATCAAGACCGCCATGGCAAGGGTGAAAAAGACTTTTCTCTTGCTCCTCATACCATGTCCCCCTTTCTCTTCTGCTGCTGTTCATCTTCGATCGGAAGCCTCAATAGGGCGTCCACTATTGCCGGGACGTTCGCCCCCCTCCATGCGCCGCAATACACCAGGAGCCTCCTGGCGTAATTTTGGAGGACCCGCTCCTCCTCGCTCGACACGATCTCGTCAAAGAAGTGCATGTCTGCCAGGAGGAAGCCGAGGACCCGCCGTCCATGCAGCGTCGAGAAGGTCCTCCGGAAGTCCTCTTTGATCGCCCTGTCCGGATCCTCACGGCTTCTGAACAGGTCGAGAATGCTACGGATCGGATGCATCATGCGGCCCCCGCCTCACCACCAGCCGCCGTCCCTGCCATTTGAGCCAGGACACTCCCCGGCTCAACGGTCTTCGACAGGGCCGGGAGATGTTCAGCAGCCCGGTCCAGCATGGCCATCTTGGCAGCCTGCTCCTGCGCCTGGTCTTCCCGCTGCCGGTTCGCGTCTCGAACCTTGGGATCCACGATCGCCTTCTGCGGCATACCGTTGACCTCCAGGATCTCCCGGGTAACGACGTCCCAATCGACGTTATCCAGCACCCTGGGCTTCAACTGTGCGATGGGGGCGATGGCCGAGACTGACTGCAGCACACCCTGGGTGTGAAACATCCGCTTCTGTGCCTGCGCCAGCGGCCCCTGGTAATCGACCTCGATCGGCTGGCCGGCGAACTCGTAGAGGACCTCGGGAGGAGGAGGGAGGCGGCCGGCATCCATCTCGATCTGAAAGACACGATCGATGATGGGATCCAGGCACTCCGTCGCCAGGCGCCCGATCACCGGACCGAGCATGGCAGCCTTCTCCCCCTGCATCTCAACGATCTGCTGGACCCGGAGCTCCTGCCCCTCCATCGCCGCCCGGGAGAGCAGAAGGAAGAAGTCCACGTGGAACCGGTCTCGGATGGCCTGCCTCTTCTGGTCCTCCCGGTCCTTCCCGATCGGGTAATCCATCCCGGTGTTGACCGGGAAAATGCCCTTGTCCTGCTTGCTGTAGTAGTTGATCCCCCGCGGCCGGATCCGGACCTTCCCCCGCATCTCCTCCGGTACGTTCCAGGGAGGCTCCACGGACATCTGTCCGGCCGTGAGCATCGTCCGCTCCATTTGGTTCATGCCCAGGATGTCCACCAGGGCGTCAGACGCCGGCGACCGGGCGTAGACCTCCTCGGTATTCTTCCGCCACCGCCACACCGTGAAGGGATTCACCCGGTACCCTTTGTCCCGGACAATCTTCTTTCCGTCGACCGCGATCGTGACGGACTCAAACGGCTTCCCCTTATCGTTCTTCTTCGGGCGGTAACTTTTCCCGTCGAAGTACATCTGGACATCATTCCGGGGGAATACGGCATGAAGGAAGGGAAACTCCCGATACCGATTGGAGGAATACGCAGCCCTCATGGCTTCCGGCAAGGCTTCAAGCCCGAACTCCTGGGCCGCCTTGCGGACCGTGAGGGAATACTTCCTGAAGATCGTATCCACCATGCCGTACCGGTTCTCGGCAATGTACACTTCCCCAGGATGCAGACTCGTGAAGATGATCCGGTTATCCAACAGGTCCGGCTCGACATACAGCGTCGCCGTCCCGATGGAGCCACCGTCGATGAAGAACTCCAGGATCTCCTGGTAGAAATTCGACCGGGAGAAGGCCCAATACATCTCCTCCTCACAGGCCTCCAGCCAGGCAGCCACCTCGGGAACATCGTCCAGGCCGTAGCGGGACATGCGGAGGCGAAACCAACGGATCGACGGAGACACCAGGTATCCGTAAAGACCGGATGCCAAAAGATCCAGGGCCGATGAAGCGGTCCCGTCAAACATCTTCTCCCCGACCTTGACGCCCTTGTTCCGGGTCCCGTCCAGGTTGTACCGGCGAGGGCAGACGAAATCGATCACGTACTCCCACAGGGGCTCATAGTCCCGCCGGATCTCCTCCAACTGGCCCATCTGCTTGATGATCTGTTGTTCTTTCGGCTCTTCCTGGTCCGCCATATCACTCACCGAGCAGGGTCTTCTTCGTCGACGGGGCCTCAGACAGGTCCCCCTCGGCGCTTGTCAGGATCGTCGAAGCCCGACCGCGCCTCTTCCGCAGGAGCTCCGCCTCCCTGGCCGCAGCCTCCCTGACGGCCGAATCGTCCGCCGTAGGAGCCGGAGTCGCCGCCGGAGGGACATATGCAGCACCGCCACCACCACCAAACAGTCCGCCCATGATCACGCCCCCAACGTCTTCTTGAGATCGTCCGATCCGCCACCCAGGGTAAGGATCGTTCCGCCGGCCTTGCTGTACCGGGCCGGATGCAACATATCGAACTGCGTCCTCCGGGCCGCCTCCGCTGCCTTGGCTGCATCCGCCGCAGAGACAGCCGGCGCCGCCTGTGCGGCCGGCTTCGAAGGATTCAACTGCTTCTGCAGAGCAAACGGATCGATGATTACCCCTGACATCTCCTACCTCCCGGCCCCCAGGCCATGCGTCAAAGGGTTGTAAGAGCCACCGTCATCCGCCACAGGCTGCCGGCTACCAGGATGGTACGCCCCCAGGCGGCCCTCGTCCTGAATGTCGAACGGGACGACCGACCAGTCCGGGACCGCCATGGTCACCTCCGGGTCTTTAATCCTGGCCAGGCTATCCAGCATGTCGTCATGGCCGCGGACGAACGGGAACGGCACGTACTCGTCGTTTACAAAGATCTTGGTGAGATCCTGCGTGACCCCTTCCTGGTTCACGTAGATGCAGGACTCGGGAATGTAGAGGTTCCCCTGCTCGAACACCGGGATGAGCCCGCGGATCCGGTCCTCCTTCGCCACAGCACCCTTCACCGCCTGGATGACGAACCGGTAATTTTCCTTCTCCATCCGGTCCTCAAAGTGCTGAATATCGGCCTGCATGCCGTACTCCTCGTAGTAGGTCATGAGGGGCCGGAACGTCTTGACCAGGTAGAACAGCACATCCGCCCGCTGCGTGAGGGTGAAGCGATCGCGGATCCAGCGAACCACGTAGTAATTCTCGTCCCTGGCCCGGCCAACGACCGTGAACACGGAGTAGTCGGACTTCTTCTTCCCGGAAGCCGGGTCGACGATGACATAGAGGTTCATGCCGCCGTACTTGGCAGCCGGCCAGTAGCGCAGCCATTCCTTCATAAACCCCATGGTATCCTCGGCCTTGGGGTCCTGCAGGATCTGGCAGGAGAAGGTGTACGGACCCATCTTCCTGCGCTTGTCGGCCAGGGTCGCCGGCGACCACAGGACCGGACGGCCGTCCGGCTTTCCATTGCTCGTACCAGGGTGAAGCCTCGGGATCGCCGCCCCGCGCTCCAGGATGACCGCATAGGTATCGTTGTAGTGGTACCGAGTCCCGACGTACCGATCGACACCACCAGGCGTCTCCTGCCCCTCGGCGCCCAGGTTGAGGGAGAGCTCCCAACGCTCCGTTGTCTTGGTGATCATTTCGGGAGAGGTGACCGACTTTTCCGTCACGACGTCGTCATAAACTCGCTTCTTGAAGTGTTTGGACGTCGGCATGGAATCCACCAGGCCCCAGGCCTCGACCGTGGACTCCTTCGGATTGGACTGTCGTTTGACGACAATGCCGTCGTCCTCGCTCCACTTGGGGGCCTCGCGCTCCGGGTTTCCCCACAGAATGTCCGGGAAAGCCTGCTTCAACTCATCGTTCTGCTCGAACTCCTGCTTGATCTGCCGGAGGAAGGCCTTTGCAATGGGCCTCGTAACGGAGAAGATCCCGAAGGTGACCTCGGGATCGTTCAGGATATCCTGGATGGTGAGACCGAAGGTAATGATCGTCGACTTGTAGTGCTCCCGAGCCCACAGGTCCAGGAACCCGTCCGGATCCGCCTGAACCTCTCGGCAGCGATCGAACAGCCAGTCTCTGTCCAGATCCACCCTGTGGAGCCCGTAATAGAGCAGGAAAAAGAGATCCCTCTGGCACAGGCGCCGGTATGCCTGCCGTCGGTCCGCCATCGAGGGGGCCGCGGAGAGGACGCTCCGATAAGCCTGGTGGGCCTCATTCCTTGTCATAGATGACAACCGTCTTCTCCAGGATCTCGTCAATGCGCCGGTCCAGGTCCGGAGCCGCGCTGTGCTCCACGGCAGCCTTCACTGGGCCACCGTCAAAGCCTTCATGCCGCATCCGCTGGCCATACTCGTCCGGAGCCATGCGCTCGAGCATCCAGGCATGCGCCTGCCAGGCCTTCTCACCGGCCTCCCGAATCTTCTCCAGGAGCCAGGCCTTCTTCTTCGCCCGGGCCTTTTGTAGGGCTTGATTAAATTGATTTTTCTTCTTCCACCGGGAGAACGTCTCCGGCTTCACACCGATGTACTCAGCGATCGACTTATCGGTGAGACCGACGGCCGCCAGCTTCTCCACTTCCGCCAAGACCTCCGGCGTCAGTTTCGGTTTACGACCGCCCCGCTTTTTTCCCGGCGCCGCTTCCGCCATGGGGATACCTCTCCGCCTTCTTCCCGGTGAACTGCTCCCACCGCTTCACGATGACATCGCAATTGACCGGATCGAGCTCCATCATGAAGCAGGACCGGTCCAACTGTTCGCAGGCGATCGCCGTCGTCCCGGATCCGCCGAAGGTGTCGAGCACCACCTCCCTGGCCAGGCACGAATTACGGATCCCCCTGGCACAGAGAGCAACCGGCTTCATGGTCGGATGCAGATCGTTCTTCTTTGGTTTCGGGAACTCCCACACCGAGGACTCGATGCCGGACTCCAGCATGACCCACTTCCTGCCGAATTCGTCGGTCCGGATCTCCTCCTTGTAGACGTCGCCCAGGTCCCGGACGCCGCTCCAGTAGTGGGAGGATCCCTCGAACCACCCGTAAAGTATGGGCTCATACTGCCTCTGATAGTTTGAACGGCCGAGGGTGAAGGAGGATTTCACCCACATGATGAATGTCGACCAATGCCCTCCGCAGTCGACAAAGGCCTTCTGCAGGGTGTGCAATTCCGAGCTCGTCATGCAGATGTAGACGTCCCCTGTAACGAAGGGCCGGAACGCCGCGATGCTGTCGTACAGGAACTGATAGAAGGCCTCCTTTGACTTGTGGGCATCGTTTGCGATCTGCCGGCGCCCCTTCTTTGCGCCGGCGCCGCCCTTGTAATCCACATTGTAGGGCGGATCCGTGAACACCATGCGGGCCTTCCGCCGGTCCATCAGCCGCTCGACTGCCGGCAGGTCCCTCGCGTCCCCACACAGCAGGCGATGTTTTCCCAGGAGCCAGAGATCCCCGGACTTGGTGACCGGGTTCTTGATCTTCTCCGCCTCCGCTGCAGCATTGAAACCATCCTCCTTCACCTGGCCAGGCTTCTTGAAAAGATCCTCCAACTCAGGGGCCCTCCACCCGGTGAGCTCGATATCGATCGCCCCGACGTCCAACTCGGAGATCACATCCCGGAGCTTGTTGTAGTCCCAGGTCCCGGAGATCTTGTTCAGGGCGATATTGAGGGCCGCCTCCCGAGGCTCGTCCAGGTCGACAACGGACACCTCGACAAACTCGACGCCCAGGTCACGGAGGACCTTCAGGCGCTGATGTCCGCCGACGAGCCGCCCGGTCCGTTTATTCCAGACCAGGGGCTCGACGCAGCCGAACTCGGTGATGCCCTTCTTCAGGAGCTCATAGTCGGGATCCCCAGGCCGGAGATCCCGGCGGGGATTGTAGGGAGCGGGTGTAATTTCCCGCAGGGCCATGGTGATGATTTCCATGGCCGGGAGTATAAGCCTGGTTTTTAGGAGCGATCAGGATCTGACACTTCCTGACACCTGGAGGGTGCATTTAGCTACTTGACACGGGGTTTTTGCATCGCCTTTTGTGCGTCTTCGTAGCGCCCCTGCAGCCACTTCTCGATCATGGCCGGCATCGTCACAGGCCGGCCTTTAAGATAGACGATCGGGAAGCCTTCCTTTGCAGCCAGGTCCTTAAGCGTGTTCCTCGAGAACCCGGTAAACCCCTGGATAGCCTTCCACGTCGACAACATCGTCAACTCCTCATTCCGACCGGAGGATTTCCCTCGACCGCCTGAAACACGTAGGTGATGTACCCGACAGGACTCTTCTGCCCCTTCGCAACTATCCTGAAGCCGGAGATCCAGGTGAGATGCCCGAGCTCGGGAACATCATACCACCCCGTCCGCGGGAGATAATTCTCCTGCGGGGTCGTCATGAACAGGTAAAGAGTCCGTGAATTCAGGTAGAGCGGAGGGTTAAAGACGGAGCCCTTCCACTCGTTGATCGGCCCCGTCGGCGTCCCTCCATTCCAGGTAAGCGGAAACGGACGCGTCTGGATCCCCTTGACTGCATTAAACTGCTTGCCCACGATTTGCTTTCCCATCATTTCCCTCCCAACAAAGGCGTTTCATAATAAACGGCCGTCGACGAGCTCATCACCGTAGTCGGCCGATCGTCGGCGTCATCGCCGCCCCTTCGATCGATGATCACGACCTCCCTCACCGGAACATCGACGGCCGGAGATACAACCGCCGGATCCGGACGCCACCACAGGTCGTAATTCTCCCAGGCCAGGACGAACAGAAAGACGACCACCAGGACGAACAACAACGGAGCCATGCGCTTCATGCCTGCCCTCCCGCACCGACAGCAACCGGTTTGAATTCTGGCACCTCCTCATCGAAACACTTGTGGCACCTCTTCCCATTCGCCGTCTCCATCACACAGGTCACCTCCCGCTTGCAGTTAGGGCAGATGACGAGCGGAGGCTTTTCTTTTCCATCGAGAGGCGCAGGAGCCCCAGGCGCCCCCTTGTTTTTCAGCGGGTAGACGTCCTGCCAGGAATTCTGGATCGATTGGTTCAGGACTGCAGCAGGGGAATGACCAAAGGCCTTCTGGATCTTTCCGAGCTCCAGCACGATGAGATGGGAAGCATAAGGCGTCAACGGCTTTCGGATCCGGTTTCTCATGGCCACGAATTCTGACCACTCCGTCATGGGGAGCCAAACGGGAGGAGAAAAAACGAACGGCGCCTTAGATCTTTTATTTACTTTACTTTTATTTACTTTACTTTGGGGGTTATGGTCACCGGAAATAGGGGTTTCTGTTTCATCCTGTGGCGGTAACCCTGGTTTCTGGACCAGGAATAGGGGTTTCTGTGGAATCAACTGCTTTCGCTTCTCCCACACGTCACGCACGGAATCCACGAAATCATCGCTCCAAACGATCTTATGAGACCACAATTCCGGGTCGATAACCCCCATCTCGGACAGTTTATCCAGGATCGCCAGAGTTTCTGTGTCAGAAACCCCCATTTTCGCGCGAAAATACTCCCAATTGTCGAGCGGCCGGAGATCCAGGTAGTGGTTATCCGCATCCCCCAGGCGCTTCCAGAGCTTGTAAAAGAAGGCGTAACCAGCGTTTCCCCACCGACTTTCGAGGATGAAGAGAACCTTCCCGTCCTGGCAATAGCAGGGGAAATAGTCTACATTTTGAGCCTTCGGTCTTGCCATGCCACCACCTCAAAACCGGCGAAATTTGTCCCGGACACCCAGGCCATCAATCACATCGTCAAGTGTTTTCGCCATGAAGGCGACTCCGCCGTTCTGGCGGACCGACTCCATGAATGCGATCTGCTCATCAGAGAGGACCCCACGCGGCGCCTTGAGCTCGATCGCCAAGAACCGGCCCTTCCAGATCCCGATGATATCTGACACCCCCTTAATGGACCCCAGGCCCTGGTGTTGCTTCCAATGCCACACGCCCAGGGTCTTCAGCATGCGACGGACGTCCCTCGTCAAGAGCCCCTCCGGCGTCAATTGCTTTTTCCGCCGGCCAGGCGCTGCCGTTAAGTTGAACGGTTTCTGCTGCATTACCCCCTCCACGTTCTCTGGATGACTACGATCAGGAACAGAACCATCAGGATCACGAACATCCAGGCGGACGCTTTACAGATGAACTCAATCATGATGCTTTCCCTTCCAACTCCAACCTCGCCTGGTTAAAGACGAGCTCGATAGATGATTTTGACAACCGGGCGGCCCTGGCCAGGATGGAGATCCCGCGATGCCGGAGAGCCCGGGTCGCATCCAGACTCTCCTGACCGGTCTCCGGCCGAAAGAATCCCGCCGGCTGAGATGTGACAGACGCCACCAGGACCCCATGGTCCATAATCAGATCTCGCACGATCGTCCGTACCTTGACATCCGACAGCCCCGTCGCCCGGGAGAGGACCTCCACCGACACGGCCCGGGATCTTCCCCAGGGCAGCAGCGAGAAGATGTGCCTCTCCTCGGGCGTCATGGCAGGCGTGAATTCAAGGGCAAGCTGCTCCATCACTACTTCCGTTTTTGACTCCGCAGATGCTCCTGGTCGATTGCCCAGGCCTCGATTTCCTCGAAATGGTCCACTACAGCCTTCGCCTTCCAGAACCCCATGGTAAACCACTTGTCATCCTCTGGCTTCCCGATGGGGATCATGATGACCGGATGGCCATACTTAACGTCCTTTGCCCGTTGGCATTTTCGATTATCGGCCATGGTTACCCCACTCTCCTCGCCGTCCACTTCGAACCGCACATCTGCGAATGGGGCCTGTGCCGATCCGGATCAAAATTCACATCGGACCGGTCGGTAAGGTCCCGATCGACGGCAACAACCCCTCCCGACTCGGTACGAAGATAACGGACGTCCTTCCCGCAGATTTGGCATTTCACGATGGTCACCGCTTCCGTTTCTTCGAGAAACGACCAGGCTCCGTACAGGTTTTGAAGTGGCTGGTGTGCCGCTCCGGATCGTAATGCTCGTCAGCAGCATCCGTGGTTTCCTTGTCGACCGGCATGGTCGCACCGGTCGACGTCCGCAGGAACACGATCTCCTTCTGGCAGGCCTGGCAGATCATGCGGCCACCTCCGATCTGACGTCGACGCAAGGAGCACGTCCGTCGCTGAAGATGTCCCTGGCGAGATCCTCGACGGATGGAGGGGCCAACTCCGGATACCTTCGCCCCACAACCTCAATCCGGTTGGCGGCTATTTTCATCGCCTCGTCCATCGTCAAGTCACGGAAGATCCTCTGTCCTGGCCACGGAACATGGTCGGGAACTCGGAGATCTGCCCGCCAATCGACATGACTCATGGTCCCCTTTTCACAATGAGTACAACCGATACAAAAAGGCGTGACTCCGTCGCGGCTATTCCAGAGAAGCTCTGACGATCCGCACCTTTCACACTGATATCGCATCAAACAGAACGCTTCGACATGCTTGTACTTTTTGTCCTCGCTCATGCCGCCGCCTCCACCTTCATCCGATCGGCCATCAATTCACAGGGGCCGCCATCCCGGATGCACTTTCCATAGACTCCGGGAATCGTGACGCCCTTCTTCGAGTTTCCCCGGCGCCGATGGTTGCTGCAGCCGTCGCAGGGAACCTTCTCGTCGAGCTCATGACACTTCCGCCAGGCCCCAGGGCCGCCGATCTTGATCTCGCACACCTCGGAGGACCAGCCAGCCTGGGAAAGGGCTTCCTGGGCAGAGGGGGCCTTTCCCTCCCACCAGCCGTTGATTTTGCGATTGAAGATCCGGTAGGTGGCCATTTCGGGCTCTGGCTCGGGGAGCGGATCCGAAACGTTGTCCAGGTAGAACCGCAGAGGGGCATCGAGGACGTACTGCTGCCCTTGGCACGTGACAACCATGCCCGTCAGATCTCCACGGTTACGGGAACCATCGTCGTACTGTGCGCGGATCTCGTCGTGAGAGAAGATCTCCCCTTCAAATTCTTTCGGAGGAACCAGGCGCCAGGTGTCTGCATAGGACTCCCCAGGCACAGGGGAATGAAGCATCGACTGCGTGATCCTCTGCTCTCCGCTGTAAGAGAATGGACGCCTGGCAAGTCCATCTCCCAGGATGTCGCCGGAATAGGAAACATTGAGAGCCTTGTATTCCTTTGGAGAAAGAAGCATGCATTTCATTCCGTCGAACATATACGTCGCATCCACCGGAATATCGTCGCCTGGTGTCCGCTCGTCGGTCGTGCCATCTTCCGCCTGCTGCAGAGACTCAACTTCCGCTGCAGAAAGGGCTCCACCGTCATCATCCGGGGGCCACTCTGCATCCACGACGGGGAAGGAACCCTCGTCCAACATGCTTTCACCTGCCCGCTCGACCTCGTCCGGCGCCGGAGGATCCGCCGCGTAGTAAGGAGGCGACTCCCATTTGAGCATCATCTGAACACAGAAAGCCGTCCACTCGTCGGCATGGGCCGCACATGGTCTGGCCTGCAGGAAGTCCGGGTGGTTTTCAGGATCCGGAGCCAGGACCTCAAGGCGGAGATCGCATTTTTCGTAGCAGTAGGATTCCCGCACCCTCTCGCCCTGGACCGGACAGAGCCTGGCCGGTTCGTCCGTTTCCCTGGGGCCCTCCAGGTCAAGCTTCATCTGCCCCCCGACGGATCCGGACGTCTTGGCCTTCACGCGATCCCTGATAAAAGAGAGCCCGGTCTCGACGAACACGCCACCGCCGTCCTCGGGCGAGAACTTCACGGACAGGTCGATGGAAAGGGAGTTGCTGGCCTTGAGATAGGCCTCGTTGATTTCCTTCTCATAGTCAGACAGGAGCCCGGACACCTGGCCCGAAACCTCCCGGATAACGTCTTCTCCGATCTTGTGCATGAACATCCTCCTTTCAGTTATGGCATCCGGGCAGGCTCGCTCCGCCCGGATGTTGCTGCATCGTCGTCGGCCCCGGATCCCGACGAATTCCTGATTCCCGACAGCGATCGCCGGGTGCGCAGAGCGGCCTGCTGCCGGCTGATTGCTGCGGAGAGCCCCCGGGCTCCCGTCGGTCCTCCCGGAGGGGAAAGCCCTGATCCGTTACGCGGGCCTCTCTTTGGGATCGATTTAATGGCGCCCGGGGGCGCGTTACTCCCCCGGGCCCTTTGTTATTGTCTCCCGTTTTGCTCAACGAGGCTGGCCCAGGCCGGTGCCGTCTTGAAGGAGGTAACGCTTACTTTGCAGTCGAATAAATCGGGCAGTCGGCCCGGGCGTCTGGATCACACTCCTTGTTGCAGATGGTCTTCAGGGCCGTATCGGGCGCATCAAGGAAGGGACACTTCCATGACTCGCCCTTGGCCTCGGGAGCCGCCTCCTGGGCCGCGCCCTGGGAAGCCTCCGCCGGCGCCGGATCCGGAGCCTTGTTCACGCCACCCTTCGGATCCCCGCCATTGCCAGGAGCCCCGGGCTTCTTCTTCCGGGCCTTGTTCCAGTTGTCGAAGGCCTTGACGAACTCTCCCATGTTGCCGGCCGCCGAGGCTTTCACCTCGTCCACGGTCTTCTTGAAGTGGGTGGCGCACACCTTCAGGTACCGGTCCAGGTCCTTACTGTCGGTCCCCTCCGGGATCTGCGAATCGAAGGACGCTACCGCCTCCCGCTTTTTCTCCTCCGCACTTTCATCCGGAGGATCCGGGGGAGGGGGGGCCTCATACGTCCCAGGGGAGACTTGCTGCAGATCGACGATGTCCTCGAGCTCCTCCTGAGTCCGGAGCCCCATGAGAGCCCCAGGGCAATGCACCCGGGCAAAGAAGGTGGCTGCCCGGTACCGGAACATCAGGCCAGGCAGCGTTTGCCACTTTGACGACTGCCCCTGCCCCTTGTCGGCGGTCCAGCGTTCCGCCTCGGCCATTGCCCAGGTAACGGGAGGACCCTCGACCACCTGTCCGGTCTTCAGATCCGTCGCGTAGGCCGTGCAGGACTCCGGACGGTCAATGTTCTTTGCCGTTTTTCCGGCCCCCTCCAGCTTGTACTGCAGAGGACTGAACCGTCCCGTCCCCTCGATCAGGGCAATAACGAGCTTGCCCTCGATCCCGGGCCGGCCGTGGACCACGTACATGGCCTGCATGAGCATGAACGGATCCACATTCAGGCGCTCGGCCAGGTTCAGGGCAATTACACAGTTTCCAAGGTTCTTCCTGAAATGGTCGGGAACCAACGTGGAGTCCGAAAGCATCTGACCGACGCGCTGCGCTGCAGCGAACCGGTCCATGTTGAGAAAAATGGATGGGAACCCAGGCCGTGTAAGCGCAGAGTCTCCATTTACCGTTGCAAGGCTTCTTTCTTCTGACATTCCAATAACCTCCTTTGATTTGCGTTACGCCCGGATCCGGACGTCGACCTTCTCCTCGATCACGCACCCGGGGATCTCCCGGGCGCCCATGCGAACCGCATCGTTGAGGAGCTTCATGACCGGCTCGCAGTATTCACGCGGGACCAGCCCCGGGTCTACTATGGTGCAGACCCAATGCTTGATCGACGATGCCGCGGATCCCGTCTCGGACCGGACGACCTTCTCGGCCTTCGGGATCACCGGGGCGTCGACCTTTACCGACTCGACACCCATGGCCCACGCCTCCTCGTCTACCTTCTTCTGCAGGGCCGCGGCGGCATCCCTGGCTTCCTGCTCCGCCTTCCGCCGGGCCAACTCCTTCCGGGTATTGTGGGATTGGATCTTTTCCTTCAGGATCCGCTCCGCCTCGGCCAGGGGGGTACAAAGGGACTTCGCCAGCCCCTTGATCGTTTTGACGAAGTTTTCCGCCTCCTCCGTGACCGTCTTCTGGCGGAGCTCAATCGCCTTGGTGATCTTCTTCGCCTCGCCAGCCAGGGCGACCGCAAACGACACGGTCTCGTCGCTGTTCACCTCAAGGGCCTTGGCATCCTTCAGGATCCGGGATCCGTCCGGGGAGTAGACATCGAACTTGGCCCGGGCCACCGGCAGATTCAACTTGTCATTGCTCAGAACCTCCGGTGCCTGGGACCCTGCCGGCGCCGACCCGAGACTGACCGTCTGCCCTGCAGGGAACGCAGCGTCGACCACCGGCTCCGCGCCACCACCCTCGATCGGGAATTCCCGGTCGACCGCCGCCATCACCGTCGAAAAATCCAACGTTCCGTTAGCCATGGTCCACCTCCTAAAGGGCCGCGTAGTCGTTGCGCAGAGATGCCAAATCCTGCTCGACCGCGGAGACCACGATGCCGGTGATGATCTTCATGACCATGTCCGGGATGTTGAGAACCAGGTGTCCGCCTGACTGATACGTGGACGACACCACGAGACCCCTCCCGTTCTCGATGCTGCTCAACTCCGCCTCCCGCTTTTTGATCTTCTCCTGAAGATCCTTCGCTTCCTTCAACTTCTCGTCCGTCATTTTCGCTACCTCCTTGTTTTAAGAGTTGAAATGCCTGTGAACATTGAGACATGACAGGAACACGGCCAGATCTGCAGCCGCGGATCCGTCATACCAATCCATCTTCGGGACCTTGCCAGCCGGATGGAGCCGCAGAGATCCCGCCTTCGTTGCTGTGGGGTAAAGGTTGAGGTACCCGGCCATCTGCAGGCGCCAGGCTTTTGATTTCGCAAGGGGGGTCTTCAGGTCGACGATGACGACCTCGCCTGACTTGAGCCGGACCACCAGGTCGATCTGACCATGGTACCCAAGACGATCGTCCGCCAACCGTTCCTCGACCAGGAGCACCTCGGCCACCTGGGAGTCGAACCAACGATGAAAGGAGAAGATGTAACCCCGGACGTCCCCATCCGGATACGGCATCCAGATCCCGAGGGCGTGAGCGGCACAGGCCTCATGCACCCTGGTTCCGCGTTCGGATGCCAATTGAAGCATACCGGGAGGGACGTGAGAGAAGTCGATCCAGGGCTTCAGGACCTCGGTGCAGGAGGGGAGATGCATAATCACCGCCCTCCGACAAGCACGGACAGAAGGATCAGCCCTGCCCCTATGAGATTCGGGACGATCGACGGCCCCTCAGCGCCGGCGAGGACCAGGCCAACCAGGAACAGACCGATCGCCGCCCAGGCTCTCCGGGCCTTCGCTCTCTTCTTCGCCAGAAAATCATTCGTGGTCGCGTCCCACTCGGCCTGCCGGTGACTCTGAACCAACTCGTCGTAGGTCACGGAGCCACCTCCTCCCACCACATGAAGGCAAACGGGTTGCGGATCTTTTGTTTCTCCTCCAGAACGTCCATGACCGCTTTCGGGTCCCGATAGGCTCCCTTCAAAGAACGGATCACTTCGGCCTCGGTGACAGGCTGAATCGCCCCATCGTCAGCCCACTGCTTGAACCATTGCCTCGCCATTTCACCTACCTCCTTTCTGGAATCTCCCCCCCGGCCTCAATGAACCGCTCCAGGGGCTTCATGTTTCCCCGGGACGCCTCCCGGACCGCCGTCTGATAATCGGGAACGGGAAAAAGAACGGCCTCCAGGGCAGCAAGGCGGGCCTTCACGTCCGCCAATTCTTGTTCAAGACTCATGAGACTCACTCCACAACAGCCGGTGCATCATCTCGGTCGACGTCAACCAGGCCAGCATGATCCTCCGGAGCTCCTGCCGACGGACGACCACCAGCCCCTCCTGTTCAAGCAGCTTTTCGAGTTTGACCAACGTCAGGCCGCATTGTCCGGAGAGGTACCTGGAAAGCTCTGCAGGGTCGGATTCGATTTCCTGGGCTACCGTTTTCAGGCCCCGATCGTTGAAGGACCGCCGAATGTGATCAGACAGGGCCAGGCCTGAGAGGAGCCGATCAATCCCTGTCAATTCGGGTTGATTGGAGTTGCTGACCATTGATGGCATCCTCCCGCTCACGATTGACGAACATTCTGATGTTCACTACAGGCAAAAAAATAGGAAGGTGACACGTTGAACAGATTCGAGATTTTTAGCAGAGAATCCAAGGAAGGCTTATACTTGCCCACCTCCCAACGAGACACCTGCTGCTTCGGCGTACCAAGCCTGGCCGCGAACTGCTCCTGGCTCAGTCCGTTCAACTCCCGCAAGGCCGCCAGCCGATCACGATTGAAAATCCACACCATAAGAAAACCTCCCGTAACGCGGGTGCATGATGAACATAATGATTTTCACTTGTCAACACTAATTTTTAGGGGGAAAAGAAGTTATGGATATGACACGACTTCGTGAAAAGCTGAACGGAGAGATTACCAAAGGGATTTCCAAGCGAGAGCTCGGAAAGAGAATCGGGATCCCGTTCACCAGCATCAACAATTACCTCGACACCGAGACCGTGCCGACCATCGACTCCCTCGAAAAGATAGCCGATTATTTCAGGGTACACGTCTCATACTTCTTCGGAGTAGATGCGACCCCGACAAAACAGCAGCCAGACACACGATCCGACGAGATCCCCTGGGAGATAAGGGCCGCCATCGAGGCGCAGAACTTGGCCATCGCATCACAAAATGAAGCGATCAGGCAGCAAGGCGAGACCATCACCTTCTTGCAATCAGCCGTCAAGGGCGCCCATGACAGGATCGACCTTCAACAGAACTCTCTGGAAGAACAGCAGGCCATAATAAACGAGATCACAAAGGCATGCCTTGATGCATCTAATATGCGAGACTTTCAGCCGCTGGGAAAGGTTCGCGGCAAGTGAGCACTTCCGCCACACTTGACCGCACCCAGGGAAAATGGCGGAACAATGTTTTTTATCTGAAGCAGGAATCGTTGAGAAACGTAAAGAAAAACAGCAGCAGAACGATAATCATCCCGATATCAAGCAGGATTATGGAACGATTCATGGAACATAAGATGAAATTCTCAAAAGTATTTTTGTTTGTGTCGATCGCCATTTTACTGGCAGCCTGCAGCAACTACAAGATGTCCATCATCACCCCCCTCGACCGATCGGACAAAACCATCACCATCCAGGCCGGCGCTGCCGGGTTGAAGGGGAAAATCAAGGATACTCTACGCCAGGAAGGATGGAAGATCCGGACCGATGCCGGCCCAACAAAGACGACCGGAGCCGTCGGGGGAGACGTTGACCTCCAGACGAGCACAACATTCAGAACGAGATACCGGATGGCGATCGACTCACGCCGCATTGACACATGCATTCCAAGCGGCCCTCTTTACGTCTTCGAGATGGCCGTCATTGATAACGACACCGGCGATGAGATCCTGACCATGGATGGCCGGGAATGCGAGGACCGAATCGTCGAGGACTTCCTGGGATGGCTACGAGGGGCCAATGTCCGTCAGACGTCGCGGTAAGCGCCTGGTCGTTGACTACTACCCGGACGGTCGAAAGGGCAAGAGGGTCCAGATCTCACTCCCCCCGATCATCCAGGACGAGGACCAGGCCCGGGCCTTAGAGAAGGACATGAAGGCTGCTGCCAAGGGTGAGGAGCAGGCCGCCGTGGTCCACCAGGGAACCATCGTTCAGGTCCTCTTTGAGGAGTACCTGGAATGGTGCCGCACATACCGACGGCCCAGGACGCAGCGGGATATCGAGAATGCCTGGAGCTCCCGCGGGAAGAAGATCCTCGGCCAGGAGCGGATCCTCGATATCAATAAGCACCACCTGAACGTCTACAGTCGGATCCGCCGGGCGGATGGCGTCAGCAACAGGACCGTCACAAAGGAGCTCGCCTACTTCTCCGGCTTCCTGAAATGGTGCCGGCGGGAGAAGAACGTCCCCCTCGATCGGATCCGGATCGAGCCCCTGCCACACAAGCGCCCCCTCCCCATGGTCCTGTCCCCGGAGGAAGCGGTCCAGTTGGTGGAGCATGCCCCCTCCTCGATGTACCGCGCCCTGTTCTGCGCCCTTTATACCCTGGGTCTCCGGATCTCG
This sequence comes from uncultured Syntrophaceae bacterium, assembly GCA_964641935.1. Lineage (GTDB taxonomy): Bacteria > Desulfobacterota > Syntrophia > Syntrophales > PHBD01 > PHBD01. The sequence continues at coordinate 14,499 of CAZXMK010000003.1, read as the reverse complement.
GAAGCCCGGGGCCTCACCTGGGGAGACGTGGACATGACGAACCACGTCCTAAAGGTCACGCAGAAGGGCGGAAGCCAGAAGATACTGCCGATGGGAGGATGGCTCGAAGGCTGTCTGCGGGAGATTCGCCGGCGCCGGCCGGCAGACAGCCCGGTCTTCGTGAACCACAGGACAGGGAAACCGTTCTACGATGTCCGGAAGGCCATGGAAAAGGCCAGGGCCGCGGCGAAGATCCAGAAGAAGGTAACTCCCCACCTCCTGCGGCACTCGATCGCCACCCACATGGTCGGCCAGGACGTCAACCTCCGAACCGTCCAACAGTACCTCGGCCATGCCCAGGTGGTCACTACGGAATGGTATACCCACGTGGCCATGGGACACCTCCGCAAGGCAGCAGATACGGTCCTCTCAGGGATTGTCACCACAGGAATCAGCAGGAAGGGCAGGAAAAAAGAGGGAGAGAAAAATCGTCACCACACGGACCAGGCCGGAACCCGCATGAATACTGGCGGAAGGAAGGACTTTTAATCCGTTGGTCGTCGGTTCGATCCCGATACGTCCCACCAGAATAGCAAAGGGCTCCCGCAGAATTTGGGGAGCCCTTTTTTAGGGTCCATTGTCACCACGTTGTCACTACGCCGGCTTTGCCGATTTGAGAGAACCGACATCCGCCTCGATGGCGTCCAGACGCTGGCGGATCTCGTCTATAGGACTCGGCGCCGGCGGAACGACCTCGCCTGATTTTCGGAACAGAAGGAAGTTGCCATCCACATGGTTCCACTCCTCCGCCAGCATAAGCCCCTCGGCCTCTTTGGCGGCTATGACCTTTCCCCTTTCCTTTTTGTCGAACCGGACCTTTTCCATAAACACTCCTATGATGACACGTTGGCGATTTGCCTGATTGCTGAATTCATGGGTGCTGCACTACAGACCTTGAAGGCGGATCCCGTCGCAGCGGCATATTTACCTTTCAGATACAACTGACAGAGATCCCCGGCTGACCATCCGGAGATATCCTCGCTGAACGTTGCTCCGATCGATGAACGCTCCGTCCCAACAGCAGCACCATTTCGATAAATGCGACCATAAACTGCAGCACCATCCCCACTTGTCAGAGTAAAAACAACCCGGTAAGTCCCGCCACGCGTCAAGTAAAATTCACTCACCTTCTCGTAACTGCCCTCGGTTTGCACCCCGCCCCCGCAATCCCCGATCGAATGCTCGAGATAATTCCCGGCGGACGCATCCGATAAGGTCGAAACTCCGAGAGTCGCCCTCGCCGCTGCCGCCGTCGCGTCGTCCAGCAGGGTCCGGGCAAACGCGGTCAGAGTAAAAAGAGATGCGGTCCCGGATCCGGTGAAGTAGATGCCCCGGTCCGCCTCCGAAACCAGCCCGGCAATTGCAGCCAACTCGGCATCATAACCCATGACGTCCGTTCCGATGGCCACGCCCAGGGCCGTCCTGGCCGCCGCTGCGGTCGCTGCCGTGACGATCGACTGGCCGGGAAGGGACATCCCGATTGCCGTCATGGCGTCCGCCGCCGTCTCGGCCGAGGCTACCGCGGCCCCGATTGCCGAAAACGAGAAGTCGAGGACGTCCGGATCCAGGCCGATACCCTCCATGAACTCCTCTGCGGATCCGTAGAGCAGCATCGAGGACATGAACGAGGACACGGCCAGGGAAGAAACGGCGCCGGCGATCGCAACAGGCTTTCCATTGCTGTCGAACCCGAGATAACAACCGGAACGGGTCGACCGGGAAGGTAGGACCATGCTCCCGGCCCCATCCTCGATCGGCCCGACCAACGCCCGGAGCAGGGTCTCGTCGACCTCCTGGATGAGCATCGTCAGCCGGTCCAGGTCGTCCTCCATGCCCTCCTGGTCGAAGGCCTGATTGTTGATGTAGTCGCTCTCCTGGGTGCGGGTGAGATCTCGGACGATGATCAGCGTGTTTCCCGAGGGCCAGGCATACTCTACCCGGGCTCCGGTCGAATACGACACGGTCGTAACCGTCCCGCCATTATCGAAATTCCCGGTGTTGTTGCTGACCTCGAAATGCGTCGTGTAGGTGAGCTCCGTCTCCTCCCCATCCGAATCCCGGACGAACACCCGGACGTCCGACTCCTCGAAAATCTTGAACGGGAAATCAAAGGCCTTGGTGGACCCGTTGCAGGAAAAGGAAACGCTTCTCGTTGTGCTGGAAACCGTCACTTCAGACCTCCTTTCCCCGCCACATCAGCCCCACGATCAGGATGATCAGAAAGGCGCTCGGCGCCAGGTGCAGGGGATAGTTGCCAAGCATGTTGATGATGATCACGGCCAGGGCCGCCACCAGGCCCCCCTCGGACCGATCGAGCCCCCGGAGGAACCCCGCCACCATGGCCACCCCGACAATCCCGTAATGGTGCAGGATCGTGAGCCATTCGTTGTGCATGGGATACTTCGGCCCCCAGGGCGCCCCGGGACCGAGACCGAACACGATCGCCGCCGGCGACTCCAAGATCTGCCGGCCGGCGAAACCCCACAACTGCCACCGCGTATTGGTGGCGGCCCCATCCCACAGGAAGTAGACCGCCCCGCAGAGGATCGCCAGGAGCGGGAACAGGGCCACCCACCAGCGGACCGGACGCGCTCCTGGAGCGGAGACCTCCCACCGCCCATGGACCAGGTACACGGCAATGCCGACGGCTGCCGGCAGGACCGCGGACGTCGTATGCGACCACAGGAGGAGCCCGATCAGCCAGGGCAGGAACCACCTCCACTTACCATCGAGGAAGAACGGCAAGCTGATCGCCAGCCAGGCAGCCAAGAAGTTATTATTCCCCAGGGTCCCCACCATGGTGTCTCCGGGGAGTCCCCGGGCAATCACCATGAACTGCGGTAAGATGACGTTGAAAACGTCGAGATCAAGGATCTGCAGCGTCCCGATCGCCGCCTGCAGGATGGCTGCCAGCCGGATCCCGAGGGAGAATGTCTCAAGGCGGATCCGGGTCCTGGACACGCCGATGAACAAGGCCAGGCCGGCCGCCAGGTACAGCATTTCACTCATTCCGCCGGCCGCATGCTGCAGACTCACCACCCCCGAGTAGATGCCGGAGAACAGCGCCGCCTGCCAGATGACCACATAGATAGAGAAGGCCCGGATCCACACATTCCGCGTCATCCACCCCAGGACCACCACGGCCACCAGGAAGAAGGCGTATCGTTGTGCGATATGGACGTGGTTGATCGGGACCAGGGCAAACCACACGCAGAACGGCAGAATCAGGAACAGAGCCAGAATCAGCTTATCTCTCGCCTCACTCATCAGCAGATGCCTCCCTGGGCTCCCGGAACAGGAGCCTCGTAAGATCCGAAGTATAACCGTCTTTGAAATCCTGATACCCCTTGATGGTGATCAGGGCCTGCCCCGTCGGGATGCCAAAGGCGTACCCCGCCGACTCCAGCCCGTACCGGAACAGCTTGTCGAAGTCGGCATCGCCCCCGGGGATCTCCACCAACTGACCCAGGGTCCTGGACATGACCTCGCCCGACCTGGCTGCCGGCGAGAACTGATAGTCCATGTCAGAAAACGCCGGCGAGGCGATGTCCCGGACCACCGGATACCCGGCCAGGCGATACTGCAGGGACTCCTTCAGGGCCGTCTTGACGGAAGGGATATCCCGCTCCCGGATCATGTACCCCAGGACCGCCGGCGCCACGACGATCCACCACCAGGCCTTGACCAGGTCCAGGATCCCGGAGTCGCCGGCCTTCCTCCGCACCTGTGCCTCCCGCAACTGATTATGCATGGCGGAAAAGAAGGTGTAGAACATCGTGACGAACTTCTTCAATTCCCCGCCGGTCTGGATGTTGGCGAAGTCTTTAGGAAGGGCGTTCCCCTGGGACCTCCGGACCGCGGCGTCCGCGTACTCAACCGCCTTCGCCTCATCCCCCTTGAACTGCCCCATGCCCTTCTCAAAGGCCCCCACCCACGTGGGATAGGCGACCGCCATATCCATCAGGGAAATCAGGGAAAAGAATGCGTCCTTCACCAACTGCGACCCGCGGAACATCTCGATTCCGAGCCGGCCATAGGCGTCCCGGAGCTCCCGGTCCCAAGCCCCCGTCCGAATGGACATCTCCGGCGACAGGTTGTTGACGACCTCCGCCATTTCCCGGGGCGCCGAGTAGAACTTGACCAGGCCCTTCATCGTGCCGAAGGCCCCGATCTCCTGGATGGTTTGCGTGATCCCGAGCCACTGAGCCACGGCAACGGAGAACTTCGCACCCAGGGCGACGATCGTCGTATTCCTCCGGAGGGTCTGCAGCCCCTTCTCGACCATCGTCAACGGCTGGATCCGGGGCTTTGCCACCTCCTGCAGCCAGGGTACGAACTGCTGATATTGCGCCTCCCCGATCGCATCGGAGATGGCCAGGCGGACCCGGGGGTCGTTCACCATCTTGTAGACGTCCCGGATGGCCAGGGCATGCGAGGTGTAGTGGTTGACGTCCGTGACGTGGCCGAAGATGACGTCAAAGGACAGCTTTGGAGGAAGGGATCCCCCCTTCCGTTCGATGGTGAACCCGCTGGCCGGCTTCGGCTTCGTGTAGATGCTCTGGAAGAAGTCCCGGACGTCCGCCTCCGCGGCGTTCTTGTCGGCAATCCAGGAAAGTTTCCGATCGAACACCAGGGGATGATAATCCCCCTCCACCGGCCGGAGCCTGGCGCCCGTCAGATTCTGATAGACCTCGGCCAGGGCCGGGAACTGCGTCTTGTAGAGATCCCAAACGCCACGGACCAGGCCCCACTCCTCTGGCGAGAGGACCTGCAGGACCTTGGAGATCTGCTCGTCGTTCCATTCGTACCCGGACCGCAGGGCCTTCAGGTTCCCCTGGTTCCCGGTATTCAGGGCCGCCATGATGATCTGCTCCTTCGTCAGGATCTCGGGAACACCGGGGATCTTGAACTTCTCGTTTGCCCACTTGTAACCGCCCTTCTTCGTGAACGGCTCGAACAGGGCCTTGATGCGGTCGACCAGGAAGCGCTGGTTCTGAATCTCGCGATCGGATGCCTCCTTCAGGGGAGCATACAGGTATTCCCACACAACCCCCTGGTCCTCCCATCGATCCAGGCGCCTGGCGATATACTCCGGTTTCGTCAATTCGGCCTGGTAGCGATCTATGGACTCGACAACCTTCTCCCGGATGGACTGAGCCTGCAGCCGCGTGGCCAGGTCCACCTCTTCCGCCGGCGGATAATTCCGCATGATGGTACCGACAACGGCATTGACCGCGGACTCGAAATTCCGGGCCTTCTGCCGGGAGATCAACTGCTCCTTCAGTTTCGCCAGGTGAACCAGCATCTGCGCCTGGTCGTGAACATCCCTCAACTGATCCAGCGTCATGTCCCGCCAGTGGACCCGGCCGTAGCGGTCCAGCTTTCCCAGGAGGGAGCGGGGAATGTCGACCGTCTCTCCTTCCTGCTCTTTCCGGTCCAGGAACTCCCGGAGGGACTCCACCTGGGCCGCCCCCTTTTCGGACCGGGGAAGGAGATCGTAATCCGCCAGCAGGGCATTGATGCGGTCCTGGTAATCGGGCGGGATCTTCTTGTCCTTCGAGATCTTGAGGAGGCTGCTGTGAAGCCGCCGGACCTCGGCCCGGGCCTCCAGCTTCAGCCGGTAGAACTCCGCCAGGTACCGCTGCCGGGCTTTCTCCTCGAGGGCGCCGTCGTACTTGCCAGCCCGGAAGGCGGCCCGGGACGCCTGCTCCGCCTTCTTCATGGAAGCCTTCAGGGCGTCGTACTCGGAGACCATCAACTCCTCGGCCCGGACCTGGCCGGTCTCCTCCCGGATGAACTTTTTCAGGCCGGTCGCCGGCGCCGGTTTGTTCCCCCGGGCCAGTTTCGAGAGCATGGCCTCCTCTTCCCGGAGGACCTCGAGGACGAACTCCGCCCGGTCGCCTTCTGCGTCCAGGGCATCAGCATACCGGTCTTCAAAGTCGGACCGGGCCTCCTCGGCGTATTCCTTCAGGGTCTTGACGTCGAGCATGGCGTTCATGAGGGTGTCCGCCGTCTCGAACCCATGCATGGAGGCGATCTCGTCCAGGGTCGCCCTGCCCCGGCGGGACACCAGGCCAGGCCGCCGGCGAGACAACTCCCGGATCGTCTCCTTCCCGTAATCCTCCCGGAGGGAATTGTAATTGAACCCGCCGTCGGACAGGGCCTCGGACATGGCCGCCATGACGGGAGTCTCCCGGGCCGCGTCCATGGAATGCTTCTTGACCTGGCGATCGGCCGCCGCCTTCGCCCGGAGGGCCTTCTTCTCGACCTTCTCGATGGCAACCCGGGCAGCCTTCGCCTGCATGTCCTCGTAGGACCGGAGGGTCCCCTCGTCCCACCCACGGATGGCATCCGCCCGGGCAGCCATGTCGAGCAGCATGTTGATCTCTTCCGGGGAGAAGGGATCCGGACCGGACTTCTCAGCCTGGGGCCCTGCTGCAAGGATGGCCTGGGCGGTCTCATCGTCCACCCCGGCCTCTCTCATGTAATCGGCCACCGAAACGCCACGTTTGTCCGCCTCCGCCTTCAGCACCAGGAAGTCCTGCCGGAGACGGTCGACCGCATCGAAGTCCGGAACGTCCTCGTCGTAGAGGACGGAGGGGCGCCGGCTTTTGTGCCTGAGGATATCCCGCTCCGTCCGGAGAGACACGGCCGCATCGTAGGACATTTTGATGATGCCGCCCGAGACGTCGTCATAGATCCCGACCTGATAATCGGAGCCGATCCCCAACTTTGAGACGGCGTCAGCAACCTCCCGGGCGGTCTGATTTGAGATCTCGGTAACATCGATGGAAACGAACTTGCTGGCCGGCCAGTAACGGATCCGCATCAACTCGGGGAACCGGAACGACCGGGCCTCATCCGGGGAGAAACCATACTTCTCTGCGAAGGCTTTCTCGAAATCGGGACCGTTCTCAGCCCAGGGATCCACATACTTGTAATCCTGGCCAATCGCAAACGCAGCCAGAGGGCCGTCTTCGGCAACGAATCCATACGTCGCAGCCTGAAAGGCCTCCGCCTTCTTCAGATCGAGACCCAACTTCTCCGCATTGTCCCCAACGGAGATCCAACCGTCATGATCGCCATGCGGACCCAGGTCCCCCTTGTCGATCGGCTGCAGGCGCCCCTCGCCGCGAACGTAAAACCAGCCCTTCCCAAAGTCATCGGATCCGCGACGATCGAACAGAACCTGGGGCCCTCCTTTCCCAGGCGTCTGCTCCCCCTCATTCCCCTTGACTTCGCCGGAGGACTTCACCATATTTGAATCGAAAGGAGGTGCCGCCATGGCCGAGTTATTCTTCGAATACGAGATGGCGCCCTTTGTGGTCGACAGCAAGTCCTCCAGGGTGTTCCGAATCGATGAGGGCAGCCGGGTCGACGTCTCCGACGTCATCAGCCGCTCGACACTCGAGATGAGAGGACGAGCGATCTCCTCCGGCAGGGCCAGGGAACTCTCCCCTTTATTCTCCACCGACGGTTCCGCGCCGAAGAAGTCGTAGACCTTCCTGCTCAAATCATCGAATTCCCGCTTGTATTCCTGCGCCCCCTGAACCCTGTCCAGCACCCGAGAAATTTCATAGAAGGGATGCTCCAATTCCTTCACCCGTAGCATCCACTCGGTGTTCAACTGGAGCTCCGCCTTATACCCCCCGACGTCCAGGATCATCTTGATATCCCTGTAACCGACCGGAAGTGGATTCAAGTAACGGTTGTCCACGTCAATGACCCGGGGATCCCTCGATAGCACCTCCAGGGCCTTCATGACCGATACCTCATCCGGGAAGGCCAGCGTCGAAGCCAGGACATCGGTCACCCGTTGCGCCCCCACCAGGTCAGATTTCCGCCTTATCCCCTCAATATCCTTGATGCCGGATCCGGGACGGTCGACCACCCGCGCCCCGGTCTGCTCGGCATAGCCGCCAACGATGGAGCGGAACTCGGCCTGCTTCTCCATGGCCACGGCCGCAGACTCCTCGACGGTCCCGACCGGCTGCAGGAGCAACCCTGTCCGATCCTTGACCCGGACGATCGCCTTCTCCTCGCCACGGTCGACCAGCTGCTGCAGCGTCGTGTTGCCGTCGACCACCTTGTAACGGCCGTCGGTCATCCGGTAGACGGAGAGGGGATCCCGCTTCTTCCCGGTTCCCTCGAGGGCAGCGTCCATCTTCTGGCCGGCAGTCTCGTAAGGTCCCGCCTCAACGGGTCCCCGAGAAACGACCCGGTCAACCGGTACCGTGATGCTGGCGCCCTTCCTCTCGAAATACGGATTTTCGGCGTCCAGCATGTCCTCGAAGAAGTCGCGGAGATTCTGACTGATGGGCTTTTTACCCAGGGAGCGGATCCGGTTGTAGAGGGCAATGAGCCAGGCGCGGAACTTCTCGAAGGCCTGCCGAAGTTTCGATGTGGGCGCCTTGCCCTCCTTCACGTAGGACAGGAACGCATCAACGAAGGCCTCCTCGTTCTCGCGCTCCCACACCCCGTCCTCGACCCCCAGGTCCTTCTCGACCGATGCCAGGAGATCCGGCTCGGTCTCTGCCACCTCGCGCCGGAACACATGGGCGATCTCATGCAGGCCGGAAGCAACGTCAGCCCCTTCGAAGGCCCGGATGACAGCCCGGCCATCCTCGAGGAACTCCACCGATGCCCGGGCGCCGGATCCGGGGTCCCGATCGTAGTACGGCTGGCCACGGTAAAGGACGTCCTCGCGCATGGCCTTGTTGATCTCAACGGAATGAACTGGATGGCTGCGCTCCTCCACGCCGGAGGGCTCCGCCCCCTCCCGGGGAGCATAATCCCCGGTGATGTCCGGCTCGATATCCTCCGGCTCGTAGACCTTCTGGCCATAGGTGATCCGCGTCTGCTCCACCCTGGCGCCCCAGGGCTTCACGTACTTGGACATGAACCCGGGCAGGAGATTGTCATAGAAGGACGCCATGCCCTCGCCGCCGACCTGCAGGTCCAGGCCGGAGAACGTTCCTTCTTCCGTGCCGGTAATCTTTCGAGCAAGATCCTTCCCGACAACATCCACGACGTCCTTCTCGGATAACCCGCCTCGGCTAAACACAACCCCGCCATCCTGATAGGCATCGATTGAATAACCGTCCGGCTTCTTCCATGAACGGACCGTGTCAATGTACTTCGCCAGATTATACCGGTCCGCCTGGGACTTCCCGGTCGTCCAGGCGATGCGATCGTAACCGCCCTCGGCCGCGTACCGCAGCATCCGCTTCATCAGGACTTCGTGCCAATTGTCAGCAAAGGGGGCCATGGTGATGGTCTTCCGCAGCCTCACCCGCTCGGCGTCAAGCTCCTCGCGTCGCCTGCCGATATCTTCATATGCGGCGAGATAAGCTGCCTCGAGCTTCTTGTGCTCCGCCAATTCATCCGGCGTTAATTTGTAGAGCCACCCCGTATGTCCATACTTGGCCTCGAACCCCGACATAAGAGATCCCCAGGCCTCCGACTCCGGCAACAGATCGGGGTTTGCATACAACTTCTCGATCTTGCGCGATTCTGCTTCGATAGCTGCCCGCCTGACAGGGTCCTGGTAACCCTCCCGTTTCCCCGCCTGATGCCAATCAGACTGAACCTCCTCCACCAGGAGGACCTTCTCGCCATTGACATCGGTGAAGTCCTGGAACCGAGTATGGCCCAGGACATTCTCATCGCTCCAATGGGAGGACCGGAAAAGGGTCGGCACAAGGCCGGCTCCGCCAGGATTCCAAAGGAAAAGCATCTCCTTGTAGTTGTCGCCGCCTTCAAGCGTGTAGTCCCGATATCGGGTACCGCTGCCGGACCGCATCCGATCTCGGAACAAGACGGATGCATGCCCCTGGATTCTGTTAGCAGCGTTGACGGCATCCTCAATATGCAGCGCCTGGTAGCGCCCCGCGTCCAGGAGCTCGGCCTCGAGCTCATGTGCCCTGAAAAAATCCTCCTCGAACAGGAATAGGATCTCTTCGTTAATCTGAGTCGGATCATCCTCCAATGGCACGACCACATCGACGTCGACGCGCCGAAGCCTGTCAAATGCGAGAGGAGCAAGCTCCTCCAACTCTTCATATGAAATGGGCTCGCCTGCACCACTTAGGACCTTCTCATCGAGAACGACCTGCCCCTCCATGAGGAACTCGAGGAAGGCCTCCCGATCGATCCGGCCATTCTCCTGGGCCTCCTTGAGCCAGGCCTCGACCCCCATGAACCGGATCTCCGCGGGCTTCACGCCCTGCTTCTGCAGCCAGGGAACGACGGACTGTGCCTTCGCCGGCATTTCGGTGAGCTTCTCCGAGACCACCCGGAACAACTGAGAGTAGAGCGGATCCGCCGGCCGGCGATCGAACAGGACGTCCTGGCCAGGAGGAGTAACCCCAGGCCCCTGCAGGATGGCCGAATCATCCCACACCTGGTACTGCTGCGGATTCAGGGCGTCCTCGTCGGACCACCTGGCGCCCTTGTAGCCCTCGGCCTTCAGGATCTCTGCCGCCTTACGCTGCATGACGAGGAAATTCTCGTTCCCCGTCTGGCCCCACTTCTCGCTTCCCAGGTCGAAGGTTCCCCAATCGTCGATCGCCTCCTGCCAGTTTTTGAGCCCGAACTCCTCGAGGAGAGGGTCCGGTGCCTGCAGATCCACCCGGGACAGGACGAAGTCATAGCTGCTGGTCCCCTTGTAGAGCGAGGAATCGTCAACCTTGAACCGGTGCAGGGTGCATCCGTACTCCGGCGCCGCCTGCCCCTGGGGAGCGAAGAACCGGCCGCCAGGATCCCCGTACCGCTCGACGTCCCGGACCTCATAAAGGGCCTTCCCCCGGCCGGCCAGGGCGTCGAGGACGATCCGCGCCCAATCCTCGCCCGGGCCGTAATCGGAAATGTCGGAACCGGCCGCGATGATGCCGCCGGTCGAATGCTGCAAGGCCGCCACCTTATCCAGGGCAACGATCAGACCCGCCCGGCTTCGACTCGCCTCCACCTCGGCCAGCACCCGCGGGATCTGGCGGACGAGATCCCCATGCTCGGGCATCTCCCACTCGGAGTACATCTGGCCCCACAACTCCTGGGCGTTCTTCAGGATCTGGATGGTCTGCGCCTTCATGGTCCGGAGCTCGGCGTTCGTGATCCTCCCCTCGGCCAGGGCGACATACCGGTCCAGCCAGGTAAACATGTTGCGATAACCGACCTGGTCGGAGCGGTCGAAATTCGAAATGAACGTCTCCCACGTGGTCCCCTCGGGGATCATTCCCTCACCCCGCAGGATCGTCTCGACCGAGAGCCCCTCGCCCTTCTTCGCCATCAGAGCCGCCGCCCCAGGGACTCCCCCACGGAAGATCCCCGCGAAATACTGGTCCACATACTCCGCCGGAGACCGGCCGGTGATCTTTCCCCACCGTTCGGCCCGGGCGCCCAGGATCGCCATGGTCGCGTCCGTCTCTTCATCGGAAAGACGAAAGGCCTCCTGCAGGTCCCTCCGGAGGAGATCCGGAGCCTCACCGGAGAACTCCATCGCCTTGTCGGCAACGGCGCCATCGGCCACCATCTCCTCCGGCGACCTGGGGCCCTCCTCGAGGAGCCCGGAAACGTGCCGGCCGGCCGAGGGCTTCCCGCCACCTTCGGTCGTCACCTTCTCGTATGGAGAAAGCCGCAATTTCTCTTTGATTTTGGCGAACCATGGCTTATCCGCCACCCGGACGATTCGCTCTCCTGGGATCTCAATGTCAAATCCGTATTTGAGCCCGTCCCTGACCGTGGCGCCGTCGAGCCCCAGGTCCTTCAGGATGGCGTCCATCTCGGGCGTGACCCGTTCCCCGGTACCGTAGAAGGACCGGATATCCTCCGGATCCACATAGACCTTCCGGGGAAGGTTGTACGTCTCGGAGGTATCCCGCAGCCACCGCTCGGCAACCCGGTTGCCCGCCCACCGGCCGCCGCCCATGAGCCCCCCTGTGGCCAGGGCCTTGACGCCCATGTCGGCCACCCACAGCAGATCCTTCACCGGATCCGCCGTCTCGGCCGGGGCCATGGAGGCGAAGTCCTCGCCGGCGAACGGCTGGTACGGCTTCCCCTTTGCCCGGGAGACCAGGTAATTCTCGGCCTCCGCCAGTCCCATGAACCCGGACAGGCCGATCAGGGCCGCCAGGGGATGGCTCACCAGCGCCCCGGCAACCGGGAACATCATCAGCTTCTCGAGGAACTCCTGGTTTGTCGGCTGACCGGCCAGGCCCAGGCCCCTGGAGATCTCGTCCTGATGCTCGTAGGCGATCGAGGGAGGAACCCCGTACTCCTCGGACAGGGAAACCGCGTTTGCAGCCTTCACACGGTCCTGCTCCGGAGATGTCCGGAACAGGTCAAAGAGGGACGCCTCCGCCTTCTCGCCCCCGGTGAACGGGTCGAACTCGTAGGGGGCCTGCCGGAGCGATACGTCCGGAGCCAGGGGCCCTGACTTCGGAGCATCCATGACAAAACCCGCAGGAGGTGCGGGTGTGGTTCCGTCAACGATGAATCCAGCCGGAGGGGCCGGGATTACTGCGCGGGAGCCGGGAGCCATTTCTTCTCCTTCTCGTTGTAGTAGATCTTCTCGCCCGTCTTCGGATTCGTGGCCGTGAAGGTCGACCGGGCCGCCGGCGCCGGCGCCGCCTTCGTGGACTTGTCGCCACTCCAGAGGGTATCCCACCCCTGCACAACGGAATCGATCGCCCGGCTGACGACGTTGGACGTCAGGGTCTTCTTGATCTTCTGATATTCCTCGTAGACCCGGGGATCGTTCACCGGGATATTGTTCTTCTGCATGAAGTTGTGGAGGGTCTTGGTGATCTCGGCGGTCTTATCGTGGAGCTCCTTAACGACCTTCCCCTGGCGCTTGGAAGCCACCGTCCAATCGTCCTGGGCCATCTTCAGGTAATTGACCTCGCCGTACCGTTTCTGCTCGTCCCGGTACTTGGCGGTCGCCTGCTCCATGAAGCCGGCCGTGTCCCGGATACCCAGGGAGAGGACCGCCTGGCGGACCTCGGCCTCCGTCTTGAAGGAATGCGTGGCGATCCCGACCAGGACCCCGGTCTTCCCCTGGTCCTCCATCCGCTGCCGGATCTCCTTCTCCTGGGCGGACATGAGGGACAGGGACCGCTGATGGGACTCTGCGGCCCGGAGGAAGGACTGCACCTCCTTTGCGTCGGCCGTCCCCTCCGGAAGGGTCCGTGCCATGGCCATGGCCTTACGGAGATCCGTCGCGGCGACATGATAGATGGACTCCATGGTTTTAGCCTGGTCGTCCTTCTTCTTCGATTCCTGGGCCTGGTAGAGGATCGAGAAGCCGGCTGCCACCCCTTTCTGATCGTCCAGGGTGAGATTGTATTTCTTCGCCGTCTCGGGATTCAGGGCGATCAATTCGGCCTTCCGGGCGTCCACGGTGCCGTCGGCGCCGGTCACCATGGTCGTGATGTCCTGGTAGGCCCGCTCCTGGCGGACCTTCCTCAACTCGCCGTCCAGGGCCTTCAGGAGCACATGGTAGTGGTTCCCGAGGACAGCCTGGTGCTTGTCAAGATACGGTTTCGCCCGCTCCGGATACCGGTAGACGAGATCCTGGGCCACGGCCAGGCGCAGGCGGGTCTCTACCTCGTTGACCTTGGCCGTCACATCGCGCCCAGGGAACATGTCCCGGATCTGAGAGGACACGGAGGCGATGAGGCGCTCCGAGGCGATTTCGTCCGAGGAGGTGTTGACTGCGGTCCGCTCCGACGTAGAGAGCAGATTCTGAAAGGCCAATTCCCGGTCCTTCAGGTGCTCGGCAGCCTCATGCCGGGAGTCGGCATCGAGGGCGGAATCCCGGATCGCCCGGGTGTGTATCAAAAACATCTGCCTCTGGCTGTCATTGGCAAGGGCCTTTGAAGCCTCGGAGAGGTTATCATCGTGCCACTTCAACGAGTCGCCATAGAGACCCCGGGCGTCGGATCCCTCGAGGGACATGGTCCCATGCCAATCCTTGCCGTCTCCGTACTGCCGGACCCGAATCAGATCCTGGTAGGAGGAGACCGCCCGGGAAACGTCGACCGCATCCTGCTCCTTCTGCCGGCGGAGCTCCGCAACAGCCAACTCTCCGAATTCCTGCCCGACCCTCTGTAGGGCCTGCCCCTCCTGCATGAGAGCTCGCCCAGGGGAGCCGGCCTCGGCAACGTCCACACGGACGAGCCCGGAGGATGCGGGGATCAGTTTCTGTGCTTCGTAAGTCGGGATCTTGGGCATGGTTTAGTTGCCTGCCTTTTTGTAATAACCGGAAGTGCTCCCGAGCATGCTGGAGAGTCCGGTCAATAGGGTTGTGCCGGCAGTATAGCCACCGATCGTCTTCGCGTTGTGGGCCTGCAGAAGGTCCGCATAGGCCTGCGATGTGGCCGTACCGGCGCCGATCTCCCCCTTCCACCGGATCGCCTGGGCATCGAGCTCAAGCTGCGCGGCCGTGTCCATCTCCACCAGGAG
>CAZXMK010000002.1:0-42651 GCA_964641935.1 uncultured Syntrophaceae bacterium | reverse complement strand
AGGAGCCCCTCACGGCCTATTCCAACAGCAAGAACGCACCGAAAAACTTCTTTTTCCCGCGGACGGAAGTGATGATGCGCTACACGCGGACCCCGAAAGGGACGGAGTTCGCGAGCCTGGAAGCGGAGAGCGGACAGGCCGTCCTCTTCGGCGTGCGCCCCTGCGACGCCCGAAGCTTTGCCCTTCTGGACATGCTCTTCGATCAGGAAAAGTACAAGGATCCCTTCTGGATCGACAAGCGGAACAAAACGACGATCGTAGCCATGGCCTGCAGCCGTCCTCCCTACACGACCTGCTTCTGCACGTCCGTGGGGGGGCACCCGGTTTCGTCGGAAGGGGCCGACGTACTCCTGACGGATCTGGGCGACCAGTTCCTGGTGGAATTCGTGACCGAGAAGGGTGCGAAACTCCAGAAGTATTTCGGTGACGTCCAGGCGGACGAGGGGGCCACGAAGAAGAAGGAGGAGATCGCCGCGCAGGCGGAGCAGGCCATTTCGTCGAAGATCCCCGCAAAGGAAATCAAACCGATTCTGGACGTGAACTTCGAACACCCCTTCTGGAACACAATCCACCAGAAGTGTCTGGCCTGCGGGACCTGCACCTACCTGTGCCCCACCTGCCACTGCTTCGATATCAGCGACGAGATGAAGTACGGCGACGGACGACGCCTGCGGAACTGGGACTCCTGCATGTACGGGCTCTTCACGAAGGAAACCTCGGGACACAACCCGAGACCGAGCCAGAAGGAGCGCTGGCGCCAGCGGACCATGCACAAGTTCAAGTATTACGTGGACAACTTCAACGCCATCGCCTGCGTGGGTTGCGGGCGCTGCGTGATGTACTGTCCCGTCAACATTGATATTCGGAAAATCGTCGAGGACATTTCGAAACTATAATTTCGGGAGAGCGCAATGCAGAATCCATACGTACCCTACCCCGTGGAAGTGATCAAGATCGTCACCGAGGTGGACACCAAGGACATCAAGACCTTCCGCTTCGCCTTCCTCAACAAGGAGGACGAGGAGAAGTTCCAGTACATCCCGGGCCAATTCGGAGAACTGTCCATCTTCGGCAAGGGCGAGTCCCCCATCGGGATCGCGTCTTCTACCACTCAGAAGGGCTACGTGGAATTCACGGTCCAGAAGGCCGGTGTCGTCACCTCGGCCCTCCATGAGATGGAGGAGGGGACCCGAATGGGTCTCCGCGGGCCGCTGGGCAACTCCTGGCCCATCGAATTCCTGGAGGGCAAGAACATCGTCATCGTAGGCGGCGGATTCGCTTTCACGACGCTGCGCTCCCTGATCAATTACATGATCCACGGGGACAACCGGAAGCGCTTCGGCAAAATCACCGTGGTTTACGGCGCCCGCAACCCGGGACTCCTCATCTATAAGGATGAGTTGGAGGCCTGGTCCAAGAGGGACGACATCGATCTGAACGTGACCGTCGACAAGGGAGACGCGGGCTGGAAGGGACGGGAGGGATTCGTTCCGACGGTCTGCAAGGAAGTGGCCCCCAGTTCGGAAAACGCCGTGACGGTCATCTGCGGTCCGCCGGTCATGATCCGCTTCACCCTGCCGGTCTTCTTCGATCTTGGGTTCTCCAAGGAGAACATCATCACATCCCTCGAAATGAGGATGAAGTGCGGCATCGGGAAGTGCGGGCGCTGCAACGTCGGCAGCAAGTACGTCTGCAAGGACGGCCCCGTATTCACCCTGGCGGAGCTGGACAAGCTGACGAAGGAATACTGAAGCGGCGGTCTTTGCGAAAAACGTCGGCTGAATTCTCAAGCCGCAATGGGAGTCGACTCCGGGGAGCTTCAGGGCTCCCCTTTTTATGTCAGGGGGGATATGGCCTTGTACACGGTGGTGGAAACGCGGCAATTGTCCGAAGCGGTCTTCCGGATGGAGATTCTGGCGCCGGAGATCGCCCGGAAGCGAAAGGCAGGGCAGTTCGTGATCCTCAAGATCGACGAGAAGGGAGAGCGCATCCCGCTGACCATCGTCGATTCGGATGCCGGGCGGGGCACGATCACGATCATCTACCAGGTCGTGGGGAAGACGACGGCGGCCATGTCCGCCCTGAAGACGGGAGAATCCTTCCAGGACGTTCAGGGGCCCCTGGGAAATCCGACGGAGATTGAGATCTTCGGCCATGCCGTCTGCGTCGGTGGAGGCGTCGGCGTCGGGGTTATCTACCCCATCACGAAGGCCCTCAAGGAAAAGGGGAACCGGGTGACCTCCATCATCGGCGCCCGGACGAAGGATCTCATCATCCTTGAAGAGGAAATGCGCGCTGCCAGCGATGAACTGGTGGTCTGCACGGATGACGGGAGCTATGGATACCACGGCTTCGTCAGTGCCGTCCTGCAGCAGATCATCGACCGCGGTGAAAAGGTCGACCATGTCTTCGCCATCGGACCGGTGCCCATGATGAGGGTGATTGCAAACCTGACGCGGCCTCACGCCATCCCGACGACGGTCAGCCTGAACCCGATCATGGTGGACGCCACGGGGATGTGCGGGGCCTGCCGGGTGGAGGTTGGCGGGAAGACGAAATTCACCTGTGTCGACGGACCAGAGTTCGACGGCCACCAGGTGAACTTTGAGCTCCTTGCTAGCCGGCTCAGGATGTACTGCGATGAGGAAAAGCAGTCCTACGAAAAGCACAGGTGCGGGCGAAATGGAAACTGAACCGAAGAAGGAAAAGAAAGAGAAGGTTCCCCGCCAGAAGATGCCGGAGCAGGCCCCGGCGGAGCGGATCCGGAACTTCGACGAGGTGCCCCTGGGCTACACCCCGGAGACGGCGATTCTCGAGGCGAAACGATGCATCCAGTGCAAAAAGCCCGGGTGCATCGAGGGGTGTCCCGTCGACGTCCGGATTCCCGAGTTCATCAAGCGGATCGCCGAGGGGGATTTCCTGGGAGCCGCCCGCACGCTGAAGGAAACGAACAGCCTGCCCGCCGTCTGCGGCCGGGTCTGCCCGCAGGAAGACCAGTGCGAGAAGTTCTGCATCCTGGGGAAGAAGGGTGAGCCGGTGGCCATCGGCCGCCTCGAGCGGTTCGCGGCGGACTACGAACGGAACACGGGCCAGGTGGTTGCCCCGGACAAGCCGGCTTCGAACGGCAGGAAGATCGCCGTTGTGGGAGCGGGTCCGTCCGGACTGACCATCGCCGGAGACCTGGTGAAACTGGGCTACGAGGTCACCATTTATGAGGCCCTCCACAAGGCTGGCGGCGTCCTGGTGTATGGGATTCCCGAGTTCCGTCTGCCCAAGGCCATCGTGGAGGCGGAGGTAGACTACCTCCGCAGCCTGGGGGTCAAGATTGTCCTGAACGCCCTGGTCGGCCGGATCAAGACGGTGGAAGAAGGTTACGATGCCGTCTACCTCGCCGTCGGTGCCGGTGCCCCCGTCTTCATGAACATTCCCGGAGAAAACCTGAGCGGCATCTATTCGGCCAACGAGTACCTGACCCGGTCGAACCTGATGAAGGCCTACCGGTTTCCCGAGTACGACACCCCCATCGTCCGGGGGAAGAACGTGGCCGTCATCGGCGGCGGCAACGTAGCCATGGATTCCGTGAGAACAGCCCTGCGCCTGGGGGCGGAGAACGCCTACATCATCTACCGGCGGAGCGAGGCGGAGATGCCCGCCCGGATTGAGGAGGTCCACCACGCCAAGGAAGAGGGCGTGAAGTTCAAACTGCTGACGAACCCCGTTGGATATATCGGCGACAAGGACGGCTGGGTAACGGGGATCCGGTGCCTGCGCATGGAGCTGGGGGAGCCGGATGCCTCGGGGAGGAGAAGTCCCGTTCCCGTTCCCGGTTCCGAGTTTGTCATCGACGTCGATATGGTGGTCGTGGCGGTGGGGACCATGGCCAATCCCATCGTTCCCTCCACGACTCCGGGTCTCGAGACGAACCGCTGGGGCTATATTGTCACCAGGGGGGAGTCCGGGGAGACGACACGAAAGGGCGTCTACGCCGGCGGCGACATTGTCACCGGGTCGGCCACGGTCATCCTGGCCATGGGGGCGGGTCGGAAAGCGGCCCAGGCCATCGACGCCTATCTCTCGCGGAAATAGCAGTTTCGAGGGGAGAATTCGTACCGGTTCGGGAAGGTGGTTCCCAAAGCGGTAGTGTCAAGAATCTTTCGTTTTTGTAGTGGCAATGCCCGATGGGGTTTAGATTGCCTCCACAAGGTCGATGGAACGGGAAGAGATCCCGGGATAGGAAGGTTTCCCCGGGACTGCAGAAAGAAATAAAAAAAGCGCCTCAATGTGAGGCGCTTTTTTTGTTGCGTTGATTCCTTACGGATCAGTGATGCTCTTCCATGGCCCCTGCAATGTACATCATGGAGAGAAGCATGAATACGAGGGTCTGGATAAAGGAGATCAGAACCTTCAGGATGTAGATGGGCAGCGGGATCAGGAGCGGAACGAGGATCAACAGGACGATGATCACGATGTGCCCGCCTTCAATGTTACCGAAGAGCCGCACTGACAAGGACAGGGGACGGGATATGTGGCTGATGATTTCGATGGGCAGCATCAGGGGGATGAGCCACCAGACCGGTCCGAGGAACTGCTTGAAGTATTTGAGGCCCTGAACCTGGACGCCCACCACGTGAGTCAGGACGAATACGATGAGTGCCATGGCGATGGTCATGTTCAGGCTCGATGTTGGAGAAACGAATCCGGGGACAAGACCGATGAGGTTGGAAACCAGGATGAAGAGTCCCAGCGTCGCGATCAGCGGGAAGAACCTCTTGCCCTGTTCCCCCATGGTATCGACGAGCAGTGAGTTGAGGGCTCCCACGACGACCTCCATGACGTTCTGGAAACGCCCCGGATAAACCGACAATCCACGGGTGGCCAGAAAACCGCAGAGAGCCAGAAGCGCCATAATCAGCCACGTATGCGTGACGTGGTCGGCAACGCCGGGAATGTGAACAAACAGAAATTCGCCGTGCATGTTTTATAAAACCTCCTCAACGCAATTTTTTTTTGAGAATACCAGAACCGCCGTCAGCACGATGTTCATGACCACCACGGAAAGACCGACAAGCAGGCCGATGATATCCACAAGGGACTGGCTGATCAGGATGTAAAGCACCACGGCCGTTACGGCGAGGCGCAGATAGTATTTCAGCAGCAGGGCGGACTTGGCTTTCCCGGAGAGGTTGGAGAATATCTTGCGCAGGTCCCGGTCGAGCCAGTGGAAATTGACAATGCTGATGAAGCCGCCCAGAAGGATTCCATAGGTGAACGACGCGGACATCAGCAAAACGCTGATGATCAGACAAACCGCCAGCACGAGCCAGTTCGTGATTTCAAGTCTTGCCTGGAGGGGGTCTTTTTCGATGCGGTTCACTTTTTATGTATCGGATGACGGGTTCCTCATCCGTCGCACTTCTCTGGATCATCAGGTAAATGTTCCGGAATCCGACGATCACGCCGACCGCCAGAAACAGGAACATGAAGTAATGATTATCCGTTCCCAGTTTCCGGTCCAGCCAGGCTCCGAAATAGAGCCCACCGAAAATGGTCAATACCATCGCGATTCCGATGGTGCTTGCGTAGGCCAACTGGATCAGGGACTGCCTGTCTGATTTGTCCCATTTCATCGCGCCCCCTATCATGGCCACCGGCGAATGTCAACGAAAATAAGGTCGAGAAATTATACTGTTATTTCGGGTCGATAGGTATCGAAAATGGCACGTCGGGAAGCCTCCCGGCGGCTCGTTTCGTCTTGCCTGCATCACTTCTCTATGATATTGACGGTTTCGAGTCAATGCGCGGCAAAAAAGAAAAAACCTGGTGCAAACAGGGTCCGTTGCGGGAGGTGAACGGGAATGACTCTTCTCATTGGCGGCGCCGTTGCCACGGTCTTCGGTCTCATCGGGATCATGTTCTGGGGGCACCAGTTTCTCGTCATTGTCCAGGGCGGGCTGCCCGTTGTTCTGATCATGGGCGGAATTCTTGCCATGTATGTCGGATTCGACGACATTCAGGACAAGATCCGGGAGGATCGCCACAAGAACGAAGAAAAGCTGGACAAGGCCCGGGAAGAGATCGAACTCGCCAAGGCCAGGGCCGAGCAGTACCGGGAAGAGGTGGAGCGGCTGCGCCGCGAGGTAAGCCAGCAGAATCAATCCCGGACGGATAATAATGCTTGACAGGCAATGACCGATCCCATAGGAGTGAAAACCTATTTTTTGTTTTGAGGAACCAGACGTGATTTCGGACGACACATTCCGAGCATCCATGAAAACCCTTCTCGTCCAGCCTTATATGTATTGATGCCTGCTTCCTGCCGCTGTCCGGTGGGAAAGCAGGCTTCTCCCAGCTTTATCGTCCGTCCCTTTCATCCAACAAATTCATAACCGGAAGCGGGAAATTGCGGTTTCATGATGTTTTACAGCATCCAGGCCCGATATTATTTCTGCTCCACGTGTTACGCCTACCGGCGGCCTGCCTGTGCGTCTTTCGAGCGAACAGGCAGGCCTTCCGTGAGCGGAGCCGGCAGCGGTGGCATGGATCTCCGGAATTCGGGAACCATGCGGGCCGACTGACATGACGACCATTCTTCATCACCAGGAGGGAGAGAAATCATGAAAAGAATCATACGGATCGCATTGGCAGTCCTCTTGCTGGGGGCGTTCTCCGGCCTGACCGCCGCCTGGGCGGGACCGACCCAGTTGACCTACAGCATCTTTTTCCCGCCGAATCACGGCCAGAAGAAGGCTGCCGACACGTGGGCCAAGGAAGTGGAAAAGCGTACCCAGGGGCAGGTGAAGATCCAGATCTTCGCCGGAGGATCCCTTACCCAGGCCGATCAGTGCTATGACGGCGTCGTCAAGGGAATCTCCGACATGTGCATGTCCGCGTTCGCATATACCCGCGGCCGTTTCCCCGTCATGGAGGCCCTGGATCTTCCCCTCGGGTACCCGAACGGCCGGACCGCGACCAGGGTGGCCAACGAGTTCTATCAAAAGCTGAAACCCCGGGAACTGAATCAGGTGAAGGTTCTCTACCTGCACGCCCACGGGCCGGGACTCCTGCATACGGTGAAACCGGTACGGACGCTGGAGGACCTGAGGGGCATGAAGATCCGTTCGACGGGTCTCAGCGCGAAGGTCATCAGCGCCCTGGGAGCCGTTCCGGTGGCCATGCCCCAGGGGTCGACCTATGAATCCCTGCAGAAGGGGGTTGTGGAAGGGACGATCGGTCCCATTGAAGTCCTCAAGGGATGGAAGCAGGCGGAGGTGATCAAAAATACGACGGAATGCCGTGATATCGGCTATACCACGGCGATGTTCGTGGTCATGAACCTCAAGAAGTGGAACTCGCTGCCTCCGAATGTCCGGAAGGCCATCGAGGACGTGAGCGCCGAATGGATCGACGTGCACGGCAAGGCCTGGGATGACCTCGATGCCGAGGGAAGGACGTACAGCCTCAAGCTTGGAAACAAAATCCTCCCGCTTTCGAAGGCCGAGAGCCTTCGCTGGAGGAAGGCCGTCGATCCCGTCATCGACGAATATGTAAAAACCGTCAAGGCGAGCGGCGTGTCCGGGAAAACGGTGGTCCAGGACGCCGAGCTCCTGATCAGGAAGGCGGGGCGTCCGGCCGGCAAGAAGTAGCGGACCGCCCGGAGACATGCCGCAGAGGAGAGCGCCATGCCCTGGAAAAGGAGATACCTGAATACGATCGGGTTTGCCAACGGCATTGCCTGCGCGGGCATCGTGGCCATGATGCTCCTGACCTGCGCGGACGTGATCCTGCGACTGGTCCGGTACCCCATCCCCGGGACGTATGAAATCGTGGGTTTCCTGGGAACGATCGTCGCGGCTTTCGCGCTGGGTCAGACGTCCGTCGAGCGGGGACATATTGCCGTGGAGTTTATGACCTCCAGGCTGCCGGTCCGCTGGCAGTTGTACGTCGACGGCCTGGAGGCCGCGACCGGCGCCGTCCTGTTCGGTATCCTGGCCTGGCAGAGCGCCGTCTACGCCCGGGACCTGCAGGCCAGCGGCGAGGTGTCGCTGACCCTGGCCATGCCGATTTCCCCGTTTGCCTGTGGGATCGCCATCGGCTGCGCTCTCCTCTGCTGCGTTTTGATCGTTGACCTGGTTCGTTTTGTCAGGAGGGTCGTGCTGTCGTGACACCCATCACCACCGGAATTGCAGGTTTCGTTTTGCTTATCCTGCTGATGTTCCTGCGGATCCCCGTCGGTTTCACGATGGCGATCGTGGGATTCCTCGGCTTCGGGGCCCTCGTGTCCTGGGATGCGGCCCTGAATCTCATGGCCCGGGATGTCTTTTCCGTCTTCAGCTCCTACAACCTCACGGTCATTCCGCTGTTCGTGCTCATGGGTCAGGTTGCCTTCCACTCGGGGATCAGCGGGCGCCTGTTCAACTCCGCCCACAAGTTCTTCGGACATCTGCGGGGCGGCCTGGCGATTGCCACCATCGGCGCCTGTGCCGCCTTTTCGGCCATTTGCGGCTCCACGAGCGCCACGGCGGCCACCATGTCGTCCGTGGCGCTGCCGGAGATGAAAAAGCGGGGCTACGACCCGGCCCTGGCAACGGGCGTGGTTGCGGCGGGAGGGAGCCTCGGCATCCTGATCCCGCCCAGCACGATCTTCATCGTCTACGGGATCATGACGGAACAGTCCATCGGGAAGCTTTTCCTGGCGGGCGTCCTCCCGGGTATCCTGCTTGCAGTTTTATTTGTTCTCGTTGTCGTGATCTGGACTGCACTCCGTCCGGATCTCTGCCAGAAAGACGTCCGGGCTCCCTGGCGAGAGAAGATCTCCTCGCTGGCTGGCGTGATCGAAACGCTGGCCCTGTTTGTCATGGTCATGGGGGGGCTGTTCATCGGCATCTTCACACCCACGGAAGCAGCCGGCATCGGCTCCCTGGGCACGATCCTCATCGCCGTGGCGGGGAGAAACATCACCTGGCGGAAATTCGTCCTGTCCCTCCAGGAGACGGCGAGGATCTCCTGCATGATCATGGTCATCGTGGCGGGGGCCACGGTCTTCGGCCATTTCCTGGCCGTGACGACCATCCCTTCCGAGGTGGGCGGCTGGGTGGCGGGGCTGGCTCTTCCGCCGCCCCTGATCATCGGCATCATCATCCTGACGTACCTCCTGCTGGGGTGCCTGATGGACTCCCTGGCCATGATCATGCTCACGATCCCGATCTTCTTTCCCGTGGTTACCACCCTGGGTTACGATCCGATCTGGTTCGGCGTCGTCATTGTTCTGGTTACCGGCATGGGCGTCATCACGCCGCCGGTCGGCATCAACGTTTACGTCGTGGCCGGTGTGGCCAAGGATGTGCCGCTCCAGGTCATCTTCAGCGGGGCCGTGAAACTCCTCCTGGCGCAACTGGTCATGGCGCTTCTGCTGATCCTCTTTCCAGCCATCGCCCTGTGGCTGCCAGGTTTCGCTCAATGACCGTAAAAAAACGGGGGAGCCGTATCGGCCGCCCCCGTGTATTCCCCCGCTGCTTTCCTGCCGGCATGCAGGTTGATTCGCCGTGCCGCCTCAGAAGGTTTTCTTCTTGATCAGGCCCCGTTCCCGGCCGGCCTTTTCCAGTTCCTCCCGGAATTTCGGATGGGCGATTTTGATCAGTTCCTCCGCCCGCTCCGGCTCCGTCCGGCCGTAGAGATCCGCCGCCCCGTATTCCGTGACGACGTAACCCGCGTAATGACGGGGCACCGTGACCCTGGAACCCCATGAAATGTAGGGGACGATTCTGGATACCGTGTCGTTCAGGGTCGTCGACGGGACCAGGTTGATGGCCCTGCCGCCCTTCGACCAGAAGGCGCCGATGACGAAATCCAGCTGACCTCCCGTTCCCGTCCGCATGAGGTTCCCGACGGACTCGGAGACGATCTGTCCTGTCAGGTCCACCTCGATGGAGCCGTTGATGGCTACCACGTTCTCCTCCTGGGCGAGGATCGGGATGTAGTTCGCGTAGATGGTCGGGCGGTATTCCACCATGGGGTTGTTGGCCAGGAAGTCGTAGAGTTCCTTGTCCCCCATGGTGAAGGCCAGGATGATCTTGCCGTTGTTCACTTTCTTGTACTTGCAGGTGACGACGCCCTTCTCCACGAGCCGGTGGGTACCGGCCGGCGCCATCTCCGTGTGGATCCCCATGTCCTTGAGTCCCGAGTGCTCCAGGAGCTTGCTGATCATGGCCGGAACGGCGCCAATTCCCACCTGGATGCAGTCCCGGTCCCGAAGGAGCTTCACGACGTTTTCCGCCATCTTGATTTCCACATCCGAGGGCGGCGGAGTGGGGACGGCAATGACCGGATTGGGATTTTCAACGAAGGCTGTGAAGCGGGAGACGTGGAAGTTTGTCTGTCCGTAGGTCCGGGGCATGTTCTCGTTCACCTCGGCGATGATCCAGTCGGACTGATCCATGATCTGCTCAGTGTAGAACGTATCCAGCCCGAGGTTCACGTAGCCGTGCTCGTCCGGGGGCGTGACCTGCATGACGATGCCTCCGCGGCGGGGATAGGTCCGCTGGCGGTGCATGTTCTTGATGGAGATATCCGAGCTCTGGGCGGGCCAGAAGTTGGACCACTCCGTCTTGGCAAGCTCCTGGAGATGCGGTGTGCTGTAGAATCCGCAGACCAGCTTGAAGGCATCCCGGTATTCCGGCTTGAAGAGTTTGTAAGGTCGGAGGACGAGGGCGAAACAGTACTCCACATCCTTGAGTTCGTCCTTGCGGTCTGCGATGGCGTCCATGATCAGCATGGACGGCTGTCCCAGAAGCAAAGGGTTCCAAAAACGGTCGCCTGATTGAACGATCTTAGCCGCTTCCTGTGCCGACATCAGCCTGCTGTTGTAGACATCCTTCCAGCTCATGCGATCCCTCCTTTATCCATTCCGATATTGCCTGGATTGGTCGACATTGATTGACTGGACGTTTCCCCCTTGTGTCGGTCGGCATGGCTCCATGCAAGGTCTCTGGCTTCTTCACCTCCTTCCCGATTGTGCTTGAATCCGGCGGACTTGTTGTTCCTGGACAACTCTCGAAAGAAGAAATTGCAGAACGCAATTTCGTAGTTTCATAGCACAGGAAACCTCCGGCTGTCCAATCGAAGCCTGCGATGATCCATCCTTTTGCGGACTTCCATTCAACCCCGTTTTGTAATACGGATACATGTCGTTTCATCATTCATCGGGAGGAATCGTATGAAATTTTTTTTTGAACCCCGGGGAATTGCCGTTGTTGGTGCCACCCCGAACCCCTCCAAGGGAGGAAACGCCATCCTGAAGAACCTGATTACGGGTTATCGGGGAGTCATCTGCCCCGTCAATCCCAAGTATAGAGAAATCGAGGGGATCCCCTGCGTCCCTTCCCTTCGGGAGGTGCCCGATTCCGTGGACCTGGCGATCCTGTTCGTCCCGGCCCCGCAGGTTCTCGCGGCCCTGGACGAGTGCACCGGCAAGGGGATCCGGGGTGTGATCGTCGAGTCCGGGGGGTTCGCGGAGACGGGCCCGGAAGGACGGAAACTGCAGGACCGGATGGCTGCCAGGGGAAAGGAACTGGGGATCCGGATCTGGGGGCCCAACTGCATGGGACTTGTCGACGCCGTCCGCAGCCATGTCTTTTCCTTCATGGATCCCAATGCCCTCCTCCGGGGCCTGATCCCGGGAGACGTGTCCCTGGTCGTCCAGAGCGGCCTCCTCTCGGCGGGATTCCTGGTGGACCTCATGACCCACGGGGTGATGGGCATCAGCAAGGCATGCTCCATCGGAAACAAGGCCGATGTGGACGAAAACGACCTGCTGGAATACCTGGCCGGCGATCCGGACACGAGGGTGATCGGCCTGTACCTGGAATCCTTCCGGGACGGCCGCCGGTTCCTGGAGCTTTGCCGCTCATGTCCCAAGCCGGTCGTCGTGCTGAAGGGCGGGAGGAGCAGCCGGGGCGCGAAGGCCGCCATGAGCCATACCGCATCCCTGGCGGGAAACCATGCCGTCATCTCCGGTGCCCTGGCCCAGGCCGGGGTTACCGAGGCAAGGGACTTCAAGCAGTGGATGGATCTCTGCCGGTCCCTGGCCGCCGCTCCGTCGGCGGTTTCCGGGAAGGGGAGGATCGCCGTTCTTACCTTCAGCGGCGGGGCGGGGATCATGGCGGCTGATTTCTTCGAGGACGTGGGGCTGGACGTGGCCGACCTGTCCGAAGAGACCACCGCCGCCGTGCAGGAGCTTTTCCCTTCCTGGATGCCCGTTGCCAATCCGGTGGACGTCTGGCCCGCCATGGAAAAGAACATGGGGACGGGCGTAGATGTATACGGCACGGCCCTGCGGTCCATCCTGGCGGATCCGGGTGTGGATGGCGTCCTGCTCCTGGCGTTTGTCGGCAATTTCCGCATCACCATGGACCTGAAAGACTTGGCCGCCCAGTCGCGGAAGGCGGGGAAGCCTGTCTTTCTGTGGCTCCTGGGAACGCGCGACAATGTCTCCGAGTTCCAGCAGCAGGCCCGCTCCCTGGGCGTGCTGGCGTTTCAGGAACTGTATCGCGCCGTGGAATGCCTTGAGGCCGTCCTGAGGAGGCGGCCCGCCGGAGACGTGATATCGCCGAAGCATCCGCTGCCGTTACCGGGACGGATCGCACCGGACATCGAGAACCTGATTCGGGACGTCCGGGGAGCCCTGGATGAGGAGGTGTCCAAGCGCATTCTCCGCTCCCGGGGGATTCCAACCGTGGAAGAGACGCGGGTTGCAAGCGAAGAGGCTTGCCTGAAAGAAGCGGAGCGGATCGGCTATCCCGTGGTGCTCAAAGGCCTGCAGCCCGGCCTGGTGCACAAGAGCGAAGCCGGGCTGGTGCGTCTGAACATCAGGGATGCACAGGGACTCCGTGAGGCATACGGCGAGATCCGGAACGGCCTGAAGGATATCGGGGAGGTCTTGGTCCAGCAGCAGGTGCGGGGAGAAGGGGAACTGATCGCGGGACTGGTCCGGGATTCCCAGTTTGGTCCCTGCGTCCTGTTCGGCCTTGGCGGAACGCTGACGGAGGTCCTGCGGGACACCGCCTTTGCCGTAGCTCCGCTAAGCATGGACGAGGCACTCGGGCTCATCGGGCGTATCCGGGGACAGTCCCTCCTGGACGGCTATCGCGGCGCCCCGCCGGTCGACCGGGAGCATCTGGCCAGGGTGCTGATCGCCCTGGGGGACCTCGGGCTGGCGGTTCCGCGGATCCGGGAGATCGATATCAATCCGCTCCTTGTCACGCGGGAAGGCCTCTGTGCCGTGGATGCCACAATCATCCTGGACGGGAGCGAAGAACCGGAAAAACCGGCGTTATAAAACCGGTTGTTCCGGGTCACTTGATTCTTTCGATGTCCTTGTCCCTGCCGACCACGACCAGTGCCTCCCCGTCCTTGAGCACGTAACCGGCGGTGGGGACCATGGAAATCCGGTCCGTGAGGACATCCCGGACCGCGATGACCTCGATGTTGTAGCGGCCGCGGAGCTGCAGCTCGCCGATGGATTTCCCGAGAAAGCCGGACGGGGGAGCGATCTCGGAAATCATGTAATCGTCAGACAAAGGAATGTAGTCCAGAACATTCGGGTACCGGAGGCTTCTGGCCAGTTTGGCGGCCATGACCTTTTCCGGGATGATCGCCTCGGTGGCGCCCACGCGCTCCAGGATCAGCTTGTGGTCCTCGCTGACGGCCTTGGTGATGATCGTCTTCACGCCCAGCTGCTTCAGGTGCAGCGTGATGAGCGTGCTGGCGGCCAGGTCTTCTCCGAAGGAGACGATTACCAGATCTTCTTCCTGGATCCCGATCATGTCCATGATATCCCGGTCCGTCCCGTCGGCCAGCACGGCCTTCGTGGCGAAGTCGCGGATCCGCTGGATGGCGTCCTTGCTCTTGTCGACGGCGATGACCTCGAAGCCGTGCTCGAAGAGCTCCTTCGCGATGTTGAAGCCGAAAATGCCCAGCCCGATCACGATGACCCGTTTCATCGAGACACCTCCTTACCCTACCATGACTGATTCTTCCGCATAGGTCACTCCCCGTTTCGTCCGGCTCCAGGAGAAGGCCAGGGTGAGGGGCCCCAGCCGGCCGGCGAACATCATGAGCACAATGGCCAGTTTCTGCAGGTCGCTCAGCTTCGGCGTGATGCCCATCGACAGCCCCACGGTCCCGAAGGCGGAGACGGTTTCAAAACTGTATTCGACGAAGAAATGGCGGGTCAGGGAGGGGTCCTGTCCCGGATTGGATCCCACCAGCAGAAGAAACGAGGTGATGAGGCAGACCGAGAATGCCGAGGCGAAAATGATCAGGATCGTCTTGGTCAGGATCTCCGCCGGCATGGTCCGGTTGTAGATGCTGACCGTATCGAAACCCTTCATCCGGTTCCAGATCATGAGCATCAAGAGGGCGAAGCTGGTGGTCTTGACCCCTCCGCCGGTCGATCCCGGGGAGGCCCCGATGAACATCAGGATCATCATGACGAGAATCGTTCCGTTGGTCAGCTGTCCGATGTCCACCGTGTTGAATCCGGCCGTCCGGGTCGTCACGGACTGGAAAACGGCCACCAGGAACTGCTCGTCCGCCGGCATGCCCTTCAGGACGTGGCTGAATTCGAAGAGGTAGAAAAACAGGGTCCCGGCGATGATCAGAATGGAAGTCGTCAGGAGGACGATCCGGGTGTGCACCGACAGGCGCTGCTGCCGCCCCCGGAATTTTGAGAAGATTTCGTACTGGACGATGAATCCGATCCCGCCCAGGACGATGAGGGCGATGACGGTGGCATTCACCAGCCAGTCTCCCTGGTACCGGACCAGGCTGTCCGCGAACAGGGTGTAGCCGCAGTTGTTGAAGGCCGATACGGCGTGGTAGATCGCCGAGTAGGCCGCCTGCCCGGCGGGTTGTTCCCGGATGAAACGCAGAAAGAGCAGCAGCGTTCCGGCGCTTTCGATCACGAGGGTGTACAGAAGGACCCACTTCGCAATCATCAGGAAATCACGGCGTGGCGTGTGGAGAAAGGTGGACTGGATGATTTCCCGGCCCTTGAAGGGGACACCCAGTCCAACGATTCCGAGAAGAACGGTGGAGAACGTGATGATACCCAGGCCGCCGAGCTGGAACAGGACCAGTGTCACGATCTGGCCGGTCAGGGAGAGATCCCGGCCGATGTCGATGGTGGCCAGCCCCGTGACGCAGACGGCGGACGCCGACATGAACAGGGCATCGACGAATGAGAGAGGGCTCTTCGCGGCGCAAACGGGGTGCCATAGAAACAGTGCACCCCCCAGGATCAGGAACGCAAAGCTCAGGATGAACAGCCTTGCCGAGGACAGGAGCCTGGAGAGAAACAGTGCCGGCCTGAAGGACATGGTTATCGATCCCTTCGGGAATCAGGAACCTGTCTCGATGGCGTCCTTTTCACCCCGGAAGGCAAGGATCGTGAGCAGGACGGCTCCCACCGTGATGGCGGAATCGGCAACATTGAAAGCGGGCCAGTGCGCCGTTCCGATATAGAAATCCAGGAAGTCGACGACCTCCCCGAAGCGGACCCGATCGGCCAGATTCCCCAGTGCCCCGGACAGGATGAGGACCAGGGGGATTCTCCAGGATGCCTGGATGAACCGGGCCTTGAAGAGGGAGTACAGGATCAGGCCGATGGCGAGGAGGGTCACCGCGATGAAGAAGGTGAGACGCACCGTCGGAGATGCTCCGGCCAGGAAACCGAAGGCCGCCCCGGGGTTGCGTACATAGGTGATGCTGAACAGGCCGGGAATGACCTGGATGGACTCGTGAAGGTTCATGGCGGTGGTCACCCATGCCTTGGTGACCTGGTCGGCCAATACCAACAGAATCACGATTGCCAGAAGGGGCGCCTGTTTGCTTATCTTCGTCATGTTCGTTGCCTTCGGCCTGAGGGGAAGCGTTCCCGGATCCCTTGAGAGACCGTCCCGTCTCTACGGCAGGTTGCGCAGGCAGCGATCGCACAGATCAGGGTGAGCGGCGGCCGTTCCCACCGTATCGCTGTAGTTCCAGCAGCGCTGGCATTTGTTTCCCGTCGCCCGGACGACGCCAACCGCAAGCCCCTCGATTTCCTGGCTTTCATAGGGGTTCACAAGGGCGTTCCGCTCGCTCAGCTCGATCTGGGAGACGATCAGGAGTGCTCGCAGATCCTCCAGGTGCGACGCCAACAGAGATTGGAGACCTTCCGGAGGAGCGACCCGGACCCGCGCATCGAGGGAGTGGCCGATCGTCTTTTCCTTTCTGGCCAACTCCAGGGCCTTGGCGATTTCGCCCTTCAGGTTGATCAAGGTTTTCCAATGTTCGCCGAACTCCGGTTTCAGAAGCGCCGAATCGGCCTTCGGGAAATCCGTCAGGTGGATGCTGGCGGCCTTTCCGTCCCAGGCCGGCAGGGCGGACCAGATCTCTTCCGCGGTGAACGTCATGATCGGGGCCAGCAGGCGGGCCATGGCGTCGAGAATGATCGTAATGGCCGTCTGGGCGGAGCGACGCTCCCGGGACGCCGCCCTGGATGTGTAGAGGCGGTCCTTCAGCACGTCCAGGTACAGGGCGCTCAAGTCCACCGTGCAGAAGTTATGCAGGGTGTAAAAGGCGACGTGGAACTGGAAGTTTTCGTATGCGTCCGTGACCCTCTGCATGATCTCCTGGAGGCGATGGATGGCCCAGCGGTCCATTCCCTCCATGTCGTCGTAAGCGACCGAGTCTTTCCGGCGGTCGAAGTCGTAAAGGTTGCCGAGGATGAACCGGCTCGTGTTGCGGATGCGCCGGTAGGCCTCGACGAGGCGCTTGAGAATCTCTTCCGAAATCCGGATGTCCACCGTGTAGTCCTCGGCGGCCACCCACAGGCGGAGGATTTCGGCCCCGTATTTGTCGATGATGTCCTGGGGGTCCACGACGTTGCCGACGGACTTGGACATCTTTTTGCCCTCTCCGTCGACGACGAATCCATGGGTCAGGACGTTCCGGTAGGGAGCCCGGTTCCTGCTTCCGACGGATTCCAGCAGGGACGAGTGGAACCAGCCCCGGTGCTGGTCGCTTCCTTCGAGGTACATGTCCGCGGGGGAGTGAAGGTTCGACCAGGTTTCCAGAACCGCTGCGTGGCTGACTCCGGAGTCGAACCAGACATCCAGGATGTTGGTCTCCTTGCGGAATTCGGTTCCCTGGCAGTGAGGGCAGACCGTACCGGGCGGCATCAGATCCTTTGCCTCCCGTTCGTACCAGACGTCCGCCCCGTGCTGGCGGACGAGGGAGACGACGTGATCCAGCATCTCCTTCGTCAGGAATTCGTTCTGGCACGCCGTGCAGTAGAAAATCGTGATCGGCACGCCCCACAGGCGCTGGCGGGAGATGCACCAGTCCGGGCGGTTCTCCACCATGCCGTAGATCCGGTCCCGTCCCCAGGAGGGGATCCAGCGCACCGTATCGATGGCCTCCAGGGTTTTCTTCCGCAGGTCGTTGCGCTCCATGGAGATGAACCACTGCTCCGTGGACCGGAAGATGATGGGCTGTTTGCAGCGCCAGCAGTGGGGATAGGAATGCTCGATGTCCACCAGGCCGAGGAGGGCGCCTTTCTCCCGCAGCTTCTCGTTGACCGGGCCGTTGGCGTCGAAGACGAACTGCCCGGCGAAATCCGCCACGTCGGGGGTGAACTTGCCGTCCTCGTCCACGGGGGCATAGTTGTCCAGCCCGTATTCCATGCCGATCTCATAGTCTTCCTGGCCGTGCCCCGGGGCGATGTGAACACAGCCGGTCCCCGCTTCCAGGGTAACGAAGGGAGCGAGGATGAGAAGACTCTCGCGATCGATGAGAGGATGCCGGCACTTGAGCCCTTCCATTTCCCGGCCGGGAAACTCATCCAGGATCTCGTGGGGCTTCCCCTTCCAGCCGAAGGCGTCCAGGCAGTAGTCCAGGAGGTCTTTGGCCAGGATCAGGACTTCTCTCCCCACCTTGACGGCGACGTAGATGAATTCCTCATGAAAAGCGATGGCCAGGTTGGCGGGAATCGTCCAGGGGGTGGTCGTCCAGATAACGACGTTGACCTTCTCGCCTTTCAGGGCGGGCCGAACCGCTCCGATATCGGAAATCATGGGGAACTTTACGTAGATGGAGGGCGTCGTATGGTCGCCGTACTCCACTTCCGCCTCGGCAAGCGCCGTTTTGCAGGAGGCGCACCAGTAAACCGGCTTCTTCCCCTTGTAGACGTTTCCGCCGAGCCAGAGCTTCCCGAATTCGGCAACCGTCACGGCTTCGTAGTCATAGGTCATGGTCAGGTAGGGATTCGGCCAGTCGCCGAAGACCCCCAGCCGCTTGAACTGCTGACGCTGGATGTCCACGAACTTCTCCGCGTAGGCCCGGCAGAATCTCCGTTTGTCCGCCTGGGACATTTCGTAGCGTTTTTCACCCAGCTCCTTGTCGACCTGGTGTTCGATGGGCAGACCGTGGCAGTCCCAGCCGGGTACGTAAATGCTGTCGAATCCCGCCATGTTCCTGGACTTGATGACCATGTCCTTGATGATCTTGTTGAGCGCGGTTCCAAGATGGATGTTCCCGTTCGCATAGGGAGGCCCGTCGTGGAGGATGTATGCCGGCCGTCCCTTGGAGACATCGCGGATTTTGCCGTAGATATCCGCTTCGTCCCAGGTGCGCAGCATTTCAGGCTCCCGCTGTGCCAGGTTGGCTTTCATCGGGAAATCCGTCTTCGGTAGGTTCAGGCTGCCCTTGTAGTCCATCATCCGCTCCTGTTTCAGGGTTTTATGTCCGATGACGCCTACCACAGAAAGGTATGGATTTTCAAGAATAAGAAAGGGCCCCCGGCGGTCGGCCGGGAGCCCTTCAGAGGTAAGGATTCGGTTCGTTGCAGATTGCTTACATGCCCATGCCGGGATAGCCTCCGCCGGGCATGGGGGGCATTCCCGCACCCTTTTCTTCCGGCTTGTCCGCGATCATGCACTGCGTCGTCAGCATCAGGGACGCCACGGAAGCCGCATTCTGGAGGGCGAAACGGGTGACCTTGGTCGGATCGATGACGCCGGCCTGGATCATGTCCTCGAATTTTTCGTTGGCGGCGTTGAACCCGAAGGCTCCCTTCTTTTCCTTGACCTTCTCAACCACGATGGATCCTTCCCATCCGGCGTTGGAAGCAATCATCTTGAGAGGCTCCTCGAGGGACTTCTTGACAATGTTGATGCCGATCTGCTGATCCCCGGTAAGTTTCAGCTTGTCCAGGGCCTGGACGCAGCGGACGTATGCCACACCGCCTCCGGGGACAATGCCTTCCTCGACCGCCGCACGGGTCGCGTTCAGGGCGTCTTCGACACGGGCCTTCTTTTCCTTCATTTCGGTTTCCGTGGCGGCACCCACGCGGATCACGGCCACACCGCCGACGAGCTTCGCCAGGCGCTCCTGGAGCTTTTCCCGGTCATAGTCGGAGGTGGTCTCCTCGACCTGTGCGCGGATCTGCTTCACGCGGCCTTCCAGCGACTTTCGGTCCCCGGCTCCGTCGATGACCGTGGTGTTGTCCTTGTCGATGATGATCTTCTTGGCACGGCCCAGGTCTTCCAGGCGGGCGTTCTCAAGCTTCGATCCGATGTCTTCGGAGAGCATCTTGCCGCCCGTCAGGATGGCGATGTCTTCGAGCATGGCTTTCCGGCGGTCGCCGAAGCCGGGGGCTTTTACGGATGCCACATGGAGGGTTCCGCGGATCTTGTTGACCACCAGCGTGGCCAGGGCCTCGCCCTCGACGTCCTCGGCGATGATCAGCAGGGGCCTGCCCATCTTGGCGATCTGCTCGAGAATCGGCAGGAGGTCTTTCATGCTGCTGATCTTCTTCTCATTGATGAGAATGAAGGCATCTTCGAGAACAACTTCCATCTTTTCGGGATTGGTCACGAAGTAGGGGGAGATGTAGCCGCGGTCGAACTGCATGCCTTCCACGATCTCCAGTTCCGTCTCGAGGCCTTTCGCCTCTTCCACGGTGATGACGCCTTCCTTTCCAACCTTGCTCATGGCCTCGGCGATGATGTTTCCGATGCCTGTGTCGTTGTTGGCGGAGATCGTTCCCACCTGGGCGATTTCCTTCTGGTCCTTCGTGGGTTTGCTGAGTTTCTTCAGTTCACCGACCACCGCCTCCACGGCTTTGTCGATTCCCCGCTTGAGATCCATCGGGTTGCTGCCGGCTGCTACAGTCTTGGCGCCTTCACGGTAAATGGCCTGCGCCAGGATGGTGGCGGTTGTTGTCCCGTCTCCGGCGACGTCGCTGGTCTTGCTCGCAACCTCGCGGACCATCTGGGCACCCATGTTCTCGAATTTGTCTTCCAGCTCGATTTCTTTGGCTACGGTAACGCCGTCCTTTGTCACGGTGGGGGCGCCGAATGATTTATCCAGAATTACGTTTCTTCCCTTGGGGCCCAGTGTGACCTTTACGGCATCGGCCAGGGTATTGACACCCTTGAGGATCGACTTCCTGGCCTCCTCGTCGTACTGTAGAACTTTTGATCCCATTCTATCCTCCTTCTGACCTTTATTTACTTTTCAATGACTCCCAGAATGTCATCCTCTCGCATGATGAGGTATTCCTTGCCTTCCACCTTGACTTCCGTACCGGCGTACTTGCTGAAGAGGATTCGGTCACCGGCCTTGACGTCCAACTTGATCAGCTTTCCATCCTCCGCGGTGCGGCCTTTGCCCACGGCGACGACCTTGCCTTCCATCGGCTTTTCCTTGGCGGTGTCGGGGATGATGATGCCTCCCTTGGTCTTCTGCTCCTCGTCCACCCTCTCGACGATGACCCGATCCTGAAGCGGCCTGATCTTCATTCTCCAACCTCTCCTTTCTTTGGTTAATCTCTTATTTTTACAAGAATTTCTGACAGGATGTAGTAATTCGCGGATATATTAAACATCAATTTTCGCCTGTCAAGTCGGGGCGACAAGTTTTTCCGGTATCGGCGCGGAAATATGGCTTGACATTTTTGTCAACGGAGGCTAGGAATGTGGCACTCGGCCGCGAAGCTCCACCAGACAAGGATTGCCGGCGCTTCGACGGGACGGGAAAATCCTGCAAGGAGGTAGATGATGAGGAAAAAGAGGATGGTGTATGCAGCTGCTGGTTTGTTGATCGTGTTGCTGTGGGCTCCGTTGGCCATGGCGGCGGAGGCGGCGGCTCCGGGAGCGGCGGTGAACTACACGAAGGCCATCATTATCGGTTGCAGCGTGCTGGCGGCCGGCCTTGGTGTTGGAATCGCGGCAAACGGAACCGGAACCGGTATGGGACATGGTCTTGGCGGAGCCACGAGCGCCGTTGGTCGTAACCCCGAAGCCCAGGGCAAGATCCTCCTCACCATGATGGTGGGTCTGGCCATGATCGAATCGCTGGCCATTTACGCCCTGGTTATCGCGCTGATTCTGCTTTATGCGAATCCGCTGCTGAAGCTCATTGCATAGAGCAAGAGCGATCCTGTTATCATAGAAAAAACGGGAGAAGGAGCGCCGCAAATAATGCTCCTTGCTCCCGTTTTTTTTGCCCTTAACTGTGTTCTTCATCCAGTGCGGACGAGCGGAGGCGTTTTTTCTCGGACTGGTGGTGCTTATCCTGCAGCATTCTCTCCTTGGCACGCTGCGACCGGCGTCGCTTCTGCCTGCGGATTCTTTCCCACCTTCGTCTCTCTTCGCTTAAGATCCCCTTCTGCCTGCTCTCGATCCGATCCAGAAGTATCCGTCGGGCGAGAAAACGATTCAGTGCCTGGGATCGCTCCTCCTGGCACTTCACGGACAGGCCGGTGGGAACGTGAACAAGGTGTACGCAGGTGGCTGTCTTGTTGGTCTTCTGCCCTCCGGGTCCTGAAGAACGGGTGAAGTGCTCCCGGAAATCGCTTTCCGAAACTCCAAGGCTGGCCATCCGCTGGGTCAGCTCCTGATATTTTTCACGGCGTACGGGCATGGTCACAGCTCTCCTCTTTCTGGTTGCAGCGGAATCCATACAGATGGCCTCCGCTCGCGGCGGTTCACGCTTTCTTTGACGCACGTCCGGGGGACGCCCCGGGGCATTTTGCCCTGGCTTGGAAAAGGGCAGATGTCCTGAAATCCTGTAGCATTTTCGGTTGAATTTTTGGAGGCCCCCCTGTAGTATGCCGGCACTGGCGGAGTTTGCATCCGTCGGGAACAGCGGATGGCAAGCTGGCCCGCCAGGATCCGATCGCTCTGTATGCAGTCATGGGAAAGCCCGATAACCGGATGCTTCAGCGACCCAATATCAAATTTCCCGTCTGGCTGACGACCTTTTTCCTTCTGCTTTTCCTGGTCCTCATGGCATTGACGGTGAATCATGCCCTGCGCAAAGGGGTGGCGGAGCCGTTCAGCCGGCAGGAGTTGACCTTCGCCCTTGTCGCAGCGGGGCTGATCCTTGTCCTGTTCACGGGCGGAGTCACCCTGGCTTACATGACCCGTCGAAGGAGGTTCATTCGCGAGGAACTGGCCCGCCTGCAGGAAGTGGAGGCCTGGGAGGAACGCCTCCTCCGCGAGAAAAAGACCGTCGAGGGAATCATCGAGGGTTCCCCCATTCCAACCTTTGTGATCGACCGCGACCACCGCATCATTCTCTGGAACAAGGCATGTGCCGATCTGACCGGCTTGGAGCAGGCCGACATGATCGGAACAGACAAGCAGTATATTCCTTTTTATGGTCCGGACCAGAAGCGTCCGGTGATTGCCGATCTGATCGTGGATCAGGATATGCCGGGGCTGGAGCAGTTTTATGGCAAGAAGAAAGTTCAGCCGTCAAAACAGGTGGAGGGAGCCTATGAGGCCAGGGACTATTATAACAATCTGGGAGGCAGGCCCAGGCACCTCTATTTTCTCGCAGCGCCGATCTTTGACGAGAAGGGGCAGATCATTGCCGCCATCGAGACCCTCCAGGATGTAACCCAGGAAGTGGAGATGGCGCAGCACCTCAGGGATTCGCAGGAACAGCTGGCCAGGGAAAAGAAAACCGTTGAAGGGGTCATCGAGGGTTCACCCATTCCCATGTTCGTCATCGACCGCTCCCACCGGATCATCTTCTGGAACCGGGCCATGACGGAAATGAGCGGTTACGGTGTCAATGAAATGATTGGGACGGACAAGCAGTACCTCCCGTTCTACAAGGAAAAACGCCCTCTCATCGCGGACCTGATCGTGGATAACAATATCGCGGAACTGGATCGTTATTACGGAAAGAAGATGGTTCGTCCGTCTACGGTTGTGAAGGGAGCTTACGAAGCAAGGGATTATTACGAAGATCTCGGAGGCAAGCCGCGCCACCTGTATTTCCTGGCGGCGCCCATCTTCGACGAAAAGGGACAGGTCATCGCGGCCATCGAAACGCTCCAGGACGTGACCCGTGAAGTGGAGATGTCCAACAACATGAAGGAATATGCCGAGACTCTGGAGAACGAGGTCACGGAAAACGTCAACCTCCGCCATCAGATCGAGGCGGTTCATAATTATCTCCGGTCCATCGTTGAGAGTTCCCCGGATAACCTGTTTGACTTGGGGCCCGACGGAACGGTCAACTTCATCAGCCGCATCCCGAAATTCATGAACGGACTGACGGATGAAGAAATGAAGGGCCGGCACTTCACGGATTTTGTGGGACACGAGCATCGGGACGATCTGCTGGCCCGATTCGAAGATGCGAAGAGAGGGGTCTTCACGCCGTTTGAAATGGAGGTGACCCTGAGTGACGGAACCCGCCGGAACCTCCTTCTCACCGCACGTCCTCTCCGGGGAACGGATCGGCTTGTGGTGGTCGAACGGGACATCACGGAGTTCAAGGAACTGGAGGAGAAGTTCTACGAAAGCCAGAAACTTGCGGCCGTCGGCCAGTTGTCGGCCGGCATTGCCCATGAAGTCCGGAACCCCCTTTCCTCCATCAAGATGAGCCTGCAGATCCTGGAAAAGAGGCTGCAGCCCACGGGAAACGATCTAAAACGCTTCAAAATCGCCCAGCGGGAGGTGGAGCACCTGGAGCACCTTGTGAACGACGTGCTTATCTTCGCGCGTCCGGAGGAGCCAAGAAAGAGGATGACGGACATCCGCCGGGTTCTGGAAAATGCCATGGAAATGGTGGAAAAATCCCTGGCGGACAAGAATATACAGGTCGAATACCGCTTCGCCGAGGACGTTCCCGTCGCCGCCGTCGATGGGGCCATGCTGGAGCAGCTTTTCCAGAATCTGTACCGGAACGCCATCGACTCCATGGATGCTGGCGGCAGGCTGGTCGTGAGCACAATGATGCAGTCAGAGGAAGGACGGCCCGTGCTGGTCGTGGAAGTGGAAGACAACGGCTGCGGGATCGATGAGGAAGCGATGCCGCATGTATTCAATCCCTTTTTTACCCGCAAAAGTTACGGAACGGGGTTGGGGCTGACACAGGTCAAGAAGATCGTGGATCTTCATCGGGGAAACGTTGAGATCCGGAGCCGCAGGGGTGAGGGGACTCGGGTGATCGTGACGCTTCCGCTTGGCATGGGAAACGGCGGAGCGGCCGACGCAGCGGTTGAGAGGAACGGGAATTGAGCCGGATCCAGAGGAGCGACGGAATGGCCAAGATTCTTGTCATCGATGACGACGAATCCATCTGTGAAACCCTCGAGATGTACCTTACGGAAGAGGGATATGAAGTGGTGACGGCCAATACCGGGACATCCGGTCTCAACCGATACGTGGAGGGTCCAACCGACGTGGTAATCCTGGACATCCGTCTGCCGGACATCGACGGCTTCACGGTTCTGGAGGATCTCCGGGAAGAAAACGAGAACGTGAAAGTCATCATGATCACGGCCCACCACGACATGGACTCGACCATCAAGGCCATGAAAGGCGGCGCCTTCGATTACATCCACAAGCCCGTCAATGTCGACGAACTGGACGTGGCCATCAAAAAGGCCCTCAAGACCAACGAGATGGAAAAGAAGATCGACGGCCTCCTCATGGAGCCCTCCCGGCGCTTCAAGGTGGGAGACATCATCGGCGCGGGACGGCTGATGAGGGAGATCTTCAAGACCATCGGCGTGGTCTCCCAGAGCAAGACCACGGTCCTGGTCCAGGGCGAGAGCGGTACCGGCAAGGAACTGATCGCCCGGGTCATTCACAACAATACGTCGCCCGACGAGCCGTATATCGCCATCAACTGTTCCGCCATCGTCGAGACCTTGCTGGAGTCGGAGCTCTTCGGCCACGAGAAGGGATCCTTCACGGGCGCGTTCACGCGCAAACTCGGGAAATTCGAATTGGCCAGGCAGGGAACCGTTTTCCTCGACGAGATCAGCGAGATGTCCCTCAATCTTCAGGCCAAGCTCCTCCGGATCCTTCAGGAGATGGAGTTCGAGCGGGTCGGGGGAAAGGACCGGGTGCCCGTTCACGCCCGGGTCATCGCCGCGACCAACAGGGATCTGAAGACCCTGGTGGAGGAGGGGAAATTCAGGGAGGATCTCTATTACCGGCTGAACATCGTGTCGATCCGGATTCCCGCCCTGCGGGAGCGGAGGGAGGATATCCCCTCCCTTGTCGACTACCTCCTGGCGAAGATCAACGTGGACCTCCACAAGCGGATCGTGAGCGTGTCCGAGGAAATGATGGATGTCTTCATGAAGTACGACTGGCCCGGCAACGTCCGGGAGCTGGAAAACCTGCTGGTCCGGGCGGCGGTTGTCGCCAAGGGGCAGGTCCTGGGAAAGGGCGATTTCCCGGAACTCCTGGAGGACGAGAAAACCGGGGCGGGTCCCGGAGAAAAAGCGGAGAAAGAGAAGCTGCCGTACCGGAGTTCCTCTGGGAAGATCATGACCCTGGACGAACTGGAGGAGGACCAGATCCGCAGGATTCTGGCCGATGGAGGCCGGAACAAAGGAGAAATCTGTGAGAGCCTCGGCATCTCCCGGCCCACATTCGAGCGAAAGCTCGAGAAGTACGGCATCAACTTTGAAAAGGAATGATTCGGGAGGATCGAAAGTCCGCCGATCGAAACAGGAAAGTCCTTTAGAATGACCCAGGCCGTTTTTGCAGGAACCGCCGCCGATCCTTCCCAGTTTCCCCGGGAGGGTCTCCCCGAGATAGCCTTTGCCGGTCGCTCCAACGTCGGGAAATCGTCCCTGATCAACGCTCTTCTGAATCGCCGGGGCCTGGCCAGAACAAGCAAGGCCCCCGGGAAGACAAGGGCGATCCAGTTTTTCCGCGTCGATGACGAGTTTCTTTTTGCGGACCTTCCCGGGTATGGCTTCGCCCGGGTTGCCCGGTCCCTTCGGGAGGACTGGGGGCCCCTGATCGAGGGGTACCTGACGGACAGGGATTCCTTGAAGCTCCTCGTTCTTCTGCTGGACATCCGCCGCGATGTCACCATGGACGATCAGGCACTCTTGGAATGGCTAGCTCTCCAGAAGAATCCGACGCTGGTCGTCCTCACGAAAGTCGACACCCTTTCCCGGACTCAGCAGATGGCTCGGGAACGGATCATCCGCTCGGCGATCGGGTGGAAGGAGCCCCTCCCGATGGTTTCAGCCCGGACGGGGGCCGGCAAAAACGCCCTGTGGGGGGAAATCCGCCGGCGGGTGCTCTGAACGTTCGCCGAAGAAAACGGATTTCCCTCAGGGGTGCGCAAAAAAACAAGCCTGCTTTCTGAAATGCCGGCGAGAATGCTCCTGATCGACCCCGTGCCGTGACACAAAGAATAAAAGGGAACGGATTCTAAACCGTTCCCTTTTATAATGCAGACGTATGAAGTGTGTTTCCTGTGTCGATCGGTGTGGAGCCGGCGTGTCGAGGTGGACGTTTTCAGCGGCTTGTTACAGGGAGTATATCTCTTCGCCCACGATGCGTACCCAGTTCTGCTTCAGGATCCGGGCCGCTTCCTCGATCTTGTCCACGCCCAGGATCACAATGGTCTCCCGGCCGATGCGGTTGATCGTCGTATAGAGGTAATGGACATTGACGTCGCTGCCGGCCAAGGGTTTGAGGATGGCGTTCATTCCTCCCGGGTGGTCGGGCACCTCCGCCGCCAGGACCGCGGTGACTTCATAATTATACCCGAATGTCATCAGGATGGCGGCGGCCCGTTCCGGCTCGTTCACCACCAGCCGGACCATGCTGCTTTCGGCGGTGCTGGCCGTGAGCAGCGCCTTGGCCGAGATTCCCTCGTTGTCCAGGATGTTTGATAGTTTCAGAAGCGTTCCCGGGACGTTGTCCAGCAGAACCGAGATCTGGTTGACGATCTTCATCGGCCGGCACCCCCGTCGGCGGATTCGAGAAAGAGGAACCCGGCATCAAAGGCTTTCCGGTTCGAATCGTGCATCGCCTTCTTCTTGCTTCCCATGATGGTCTCCAGGCTCTTCATGTATATCTCCGGCCGGATGATCCCCGTCTTCTGCAGAAAAGCCCCCATCATGACGACGTTGGCGGCCCTCGGGTTGCCGACTTGCTCCGCCATCTCCGCGCAGGGCACGGCGTAGAAGGTGATATCCCGGCGGGTCGGACGGGCCTCGATGATGGATGCGTTCAGGAACAGGATGCCGCCCTTGGCCAGTCGGTTCTGGAACGTGTAAAGGGACGGCGCGTTCATGACGACCAGGTAATCCGGCTCCGAGGCGATGGGGGAGGCGATTTCCTCGTCCCCCAGGGAGATTGTGCAGTTGGCCGTTCCGCCTCGCATCTCGGCGCCATAGGCGGGCAGGTAGGTCACGTGAAAACCCTGCGACATGGCCCCGTGGGCGAGGCTGTACCCCATCATGAGTACTCCCTGGCCGCCGAAGCCAGAGAAGATGGTCTTGACGTTCATGACTGCTTCTCCTTC
The DNA here is from genome assembly GCA_964641935.1 of uncultured Syntrophaceae bacterium. Lineage (GTDB taxonomy): Bacteria > Desulfobacterota > Syntrophia > Syntrophales > PHBD01 > PHBD01. The sequence goes on along the minus strand of CAZXMK010000002.1, from coordinate 14,811 downwards.
CCGGCCTCTTTGGCGCCGATGTCTTTAAGGACGCCCAGGGGGAATTCCTTTGTCATGACCTCGTCGATCCACTTGCAGGCGTCGACGGCGCTCATCTTCCAGTTCGTGGGGCAGGGGGAGAGGATTTCCACCATGCTGAAGCCGCGGTTGTCCATCTGATACTGGAAGGCCTTCCGGATGGACCGTTTGGTCTTTATGACCGCGGCAGGACTGTTGACGGCGCAGCGCTCGATGTAGGCCGATCCCCGGAGTTGGGCGAGGATCTCACTGATCCGTACGGGGTATCCGTCCAGAAGCGGGGTCCGGCCCGGGGGAGACGTCGTGGTCTTTTGCCCGAGGATGGTCGTGGGGGCCATCTGGCCGCCTGTCATCCCGTAGACGGCGTTGTTGATGAAAATGATGGTGATGTTCTCTCCCCGGTTGGCGGCATGGAAACTCTCCGCGGTGCCGATGGCCGCGAGGTCGCCGTCGCCCTGGTAGGAAAAGACGAGGTGTTTCGGCAGAACCCGCTTTACCCCCGTGGCCAGGGCGGGCCCTCGGCCGTGAGGTGCCTCGATCATGTCGATATCGAAGTAGAAGTAGGCCAGAACGGCGCATCCCGCCGGGGGAACACCGATGGAACTGCCGCGCATGTCCATTTCGTCGATAACCTCGGCCACCAGGCGATGGACGATGCTGTGCCCGCACCCCGGACAGTAATGGTAGGGGGCGGCTTTTAGACTTCTGGGTCTTCCGAAGATCTTTTTCATGACTTGTCGGATCCTTGACAGGCTGGTCCGGGATTATGGTCCGAACGGACCTTCCACAACCTTGAACCGGAGGAAGCGATCCACGTAGGCATCTTTCTGCGGATACCGGCGGGATACGACGTTGGACAGTTCCGCCGGTGTCGGGACGACGCCGCCGGGACGACCGAAGAAATCGATGTTGGCGAATCCCTGGAGGGCAAGGCGGACATCGTCCAGCATCTGTCCGGTGCTCATTTCGAAGACGATGAAGTGCTTGATGTGCTCAGACAGCTCACGGAGTTCGCGGGTGGGAAAAGGCCACAGGCTGATGGGGCGGAACAGCCCCACCTTCAGGTTCATGCCGCGGAGACGGCGGATGGCGCCCTTGGCGACCCGGGCGGCGGTTCCGTAAGCGACGATCATCATCTCCGCGTCTTTCGCCTCGTGGATTTCGCAGCGGGTCTCCTGCTGGCTGATCAGGTTGTATTTCCGGGCCAGCTTCCAGTTGTGCTCCTCCATCTCGATGGCGTCCAGGATGAGCCCGCGGATGAATTTGCTTTTTCCGTCGCCAGCTCCCTTCAGGACGTAACAATCCGGATACTGCCGGGGCTTGGGTTTCCGGAAGACCACGGGCTCCATCATCTGGCCCATCATTCCGTCCGCGAGGATCATGACCGGTGTCCGGTATTTGTCCGCCAGGTCGAAGGCGTCCATGGTCAGGTCCGCCAGTTCCTGGCCCGTTGCAGGTGCCAGGACGATCGTCCGGTAGTCGCCGTGACCGCCGCCTCGGGTTGCCTGGAAATAGTCGCCCTGGGAGGGGCGGATGTTGCCCAGGCCTGGGCCCCCGCGCATCATGTTGACGATCACGCCGGGAAGCTCGCAGGCGGCCATGGAGGAGATGCCTTCCTGCTTGAGGGATATGCCGGGGCTGGAGGACGAAGTCATCACCCGGGCGCCGGCGGCGCTGGCCCCGGCGATCATGTTGATGGCGGCAATCTCGCTCTCCGACTGGATGAAAACGCCGCCATCCGCCTTGCGGAGGTTCTCCGCCATGTACTCCGTCAACTCGTTCTGGGGGGTAATGGGATAGCCGGCATAGAAGCGGCAGCCCGCCCGGATGGCGGCCTCGCCGATCACGCAGTTTCCCTGCATCAGGACCTTATTCACGGTACACCTCGATGGCCACCTCCGGACAGATCACGCCGCACAGGGCGCAGCCGGTGCATTTTCCGTCCTCCACCGTTTCCACGGGGCGGTACCCTTTCTGGTTGAATTCCTTGCCCGGATGTATGTTTCCCTGCTTGCAGGCCTGGATGCAGAGGTGGCATTCCTTGCACAGGTTCCGGTCAATGACGATTTTTCCCTTCGGTGCCATTCCGTCTCCTGTAGGGGGGAGAATAGGTACAAAACAGGAGGGCTTTTATTCAAAAACCGTTCCGAAAGTCAAGGCGAAATTCTGGTCAGATCCTTGCTACCTGGAAACCCTCCAGCCGGATCGCCACGGAACGCTGGAGGAGCTCGATGGATACCACAAACAGCTCCTGCTGGTAATCGGCCCTCAAGACGACGCCCTCAATTCCCCGGAAAGGGCCGTCGACGATGCAGGCCCGTTCTCCCACCTTCGGATACTGGATCTGCTGGATCTCCACGCGGGAGGCGATCAGGCGCTGGATGGCGTCGATCTTGTCGTCCGGAACGGGAATCGGATCCTGGCTGTTCGGCCGGCCGAGGATGCGAACGACGCCGGATGTCTTGAGGATGTCGAGGCGGGTCCAGTTGTCCATCTCGGCCGTTTCGGCAAAGAGGTATCCAGAAAACATGGGGACATGGATCTTTTTCCGCCGATCCTGACGTTTGCTCCATACCTCCATTTTCGGCAGGAAGGCGTGGATCGACTTCTGGGTCAACCCCAGGAGGACCTTGTCTTCGTGACGGCTTTTTGTATGGATTGCATACCAGGGCATATCTTTGATGTCCTTATGTATACAAGGATTTCTGGGTCTCCGGGTAGAGCGTCCGGAACGCCCGGCGAGGCATCTATCGCTCCCGGAGGCGGCCATCGAAGATCATGTCGTCCCCCCGCCGGAAGATCCTTTGCCAGGCAAGCCCGAGGGAATCCTCCATCTTCTTGATGGCCAGGTCTCCCACCGCTTCGATTCCCCTGCCGACGATCTTCGGCGCGACCACGACGACGATCCGGTCTGCCAGCCGTTCCCGAAGAACCGACGTGATTACCCCGGCTCCGCCCTCCACGAGCACCGACGTGATTCCCTTGCGTCCCAGAGCGATAAAGAGTTCGGACAGATTGACGCAGCCCGCCGCGTTCTTCGAAACCTCCAAAACATCAACGCCCTTGTGTCTGATCTGATCGACTTTCCGTTTCGATGCCCGTTCGGTAACGGCGACGAGCGTTCCGGCGGCGCTCACATCCTGAAGGATCCGGGCCTTCAGGGGGATTCGCAGGGAGCCGTCGACAACGACCCGGAGAGGGTTGCGTCCCCGCACCAGGCGGACTGTCAGTTCCGGATCGTCCGCTATGACGGTTCCGGCGCCGACAAGGATCGCGTCGTGGACGCTGCGAAGACGATGGGCGAATACGAGGGACGGGGGAGAACTGATCCAGCGGGAATGCCCGGTGCAGGTGGCGATCCGGCCGTCCAGCGTCTGGGCGAATTTCAGCGTGACGAAGGGGCGCCCCGTCTCCATGAATGTAAAGAAGCGCTCGTTCAAAGCCCGGCATCGGGATTCCAGAACGCCCACGGTCGTCAGGATGCCGGCCCGCTCCAGGGCGGCGATTCCGTCACCGGCAACAAGGGGATTCGGATCCTTCGTGCCGATGACGACGCGGGCCGGTTTGTGTTTGATGAGCGCTTCGACGCATGGCGGGGTCCGGCCGTGATGGCTGCACGGTTCCAGCGTGATATAAACGGTCGCCCCTTGCACGGGCTCCGAGGCCGCTCGGAGAGCATTGATTTCAGCATGTTCTCTGCCGCAGCATCGGTGGTACCCTTCTCCGATGATCCGGCCGTCCCGGACGATGACGGCTCCCACCATCGGATTTGGAGTGACCCGGCATTCGCCCCTCCCCGCCAGGGAAAGGGCCCTTTGCATGTATCGTTCGTCACTGTCCATCCGGATCTGCTCCTTCACTGCCGCGGTCGCCGACCTATATCACGCGCGGCCTGGAAGAAAAACGCTTTTTGTTGGGCATCCGGGGGATTTATGGTATACATCCCGCGCCATTGAAAGAACCGGTGCAAGGAAAGGAGATTCTGCATGAAAGGGATTGTACTGGCGGGAGGGCTGGGGACCCGGATGTTTCCCCTCACCAAGGTGACCAACAAGCATCTCCTGCCCGTCTATAACGAACCGATGATCTATTATCCTATCAAGACCCTCGTCAATGCGGGCATCGACGAAATCCTGGTCGTGACGGGCGGCGGGAATTCCGGCGATTTTCTCAGGCTGCTGGGCAACGGCAAGGACTTTGGACTCAGGCACATCAACTATACCTACCAGGAAGGGGAAGGGGGCATTGCCGCCGCCCTGAGCCTGGCGGAGTACTTTGCCGATGACGACCGCATCATCGTTATCCTGGGCGACAACATCATCGAGAAAAACATCCGTCAGGCCGTGCAGGCTTTCCGCGAGCAGAAGGAGGGTGCCCGGATCCTGCTCAAGGAAGTTTCCGATCCCCAGCGGTTCGGGGTTCCCGTGTTCGAGGGGGACCGCATTGTCCGGGTGGAGGAGAAGCCGGCGAATCCGGCCTCCTCGTATGCCGTCATCGGCATTTACATGTACGACCGCCGCGTATTCGATTTCATCAAGACCCTGAAGCCTTCCCAGCGTGGTGAACTGGAGATCACCGATGTGAACAACTTTTATATCCGGGAAGGAAAGATGGAGTGGAACATCCTGGACGGCTGGTGGTCCGATGCGGGTACCTTCGAATCCCTTCTCTATGCCTCCAACATGGTGGCCAAAACAGGGGCGAACCGCCTGGAGTGAAGGGGCGGGATGGAAAGTGAACGGAGAGGTGTCATGATCGACGGCGTACAGGTCAAGAAGCTCAAGGTGATCCCCGACGAGCGGGGACGGCTCATGGAGATCCTCCGTGCGGACGACGACATGTTCCATACGTTCGGGCAGGTCTACATGACCACCGCCTATCCCGGGGTTGTCAAAGGCTGGCATTATCACAAGGAGCAGTCGGACAACATGGCCGTCGTCCGGGGGATGATGAAGATCGTTCTCTACGATTCCCGAAAGGATTCCCCGACCTGCGGGGAAGTGAATCAGCTCTTTGCCGGGGAGCACAACCCCATCCTGGTCCACATTCCACCTTATGTTTATCACGGCTTCAAGTGCATCTCCGTGGAGGAAGCGATCGTGGTGAATATTCCCGACCGGGTGTACCGCTACGACGACCCGGATGAATACCGGGCCGATCCCCACGACAACGACATTCCGTACTGCTGGGACAGGAAGGACGGATAGCGGAAGGCGACCATGGCCGTATTCATGGACATCTTCATCACGGTCGCGGCAGCCTGCGTCGGCAGCTTTCTCAATGTCTGCATCGCCCGGATGCCCGTCGAAGGACAGTCCATTGTGAAGCCCGCGTCGCGATGTCCCCGGTGCGGGCATCCGATTCGCATCTACGACAACATCCCGATCATCAGCTGGCTGATTCTGAGGGGGAGATGCCGGGACTGCGGAGAGCCCATCTCCTTCCGGTATCCCCTGGTGGAGGCCTTGACGGCCCTTCTGGGGTGGCTGCTTTTCAACGTGTTCGGCCTCAGCCTCCCCTTTCTGGCTGCCTTCCTGTTTGTCTGTGCCCTCATCGTCATCACATTCATCGACCTGGACCACCAGATCATTCCCCATGCGATCACGCTGCCGGGAATCCCGCTCTGTTTTCTGGCGGCCGTATTCATCATGCGGATATCCGCGGTGGATTCCTTTCTGGGGATCATGATCGGAGCGGGCACCCTCTATTTCGTGGCAGTGTACTTCGAGGCCATTACGGGAAAAGAGGGCATGGGAGGCGGGGACGTCAATCTGCTGGCCATGCTGGGCGCTTTCTTCGGCTGGAAATCATTGGTCTTCATTATCCTGGCGAGTTCGTTCACCGGAGCGCTGGCCGGAGTGGGATACATCCTGCTGAAAAAGAAGGGCCGGGAGACTCCCATCCCGTTCGGCCCATTCCTCTGCCTTGGGGCTCTGGGTTATCTTTTTGCCGGGGAATCGTTTCTGCGCTGGCTTCTGACGCGCGTGTAAGGTTCAAAAAGGCTTGACTTCATCGGGTGGTGCGGATAGATGTATCGCCCGAGCGGTAAGGAACCGGTGCCTGTTGCGGGCTGATTTCCGGACGCGAAGTTGATTGAAGGCTGAAAAGGGGGATCTCAATGGGAACAGATAAAAAGTACTGTGCGATCTGTGCGTGGCGAGGCACCTGCCAGAAGCGGTTCAGCGTCTCGACGGATTCCTCGGGGAACGTGCATTGTCCCGATTACACGAGAGATCTGGCGATCAAGGACCAGGATATCGAAACGGCGAAAAAGAAATTCGACGGATAGGAACGGATCCCCGGCGGGATCCGGGCCTGCATACATTCGATTTCTCGATGCGGATCCCAATGGCGAGTTTCTGAACCCGCGGTTATGAAAAGGTTGGCCCCGTGCCAACCTTTTTGCTGTCCTGAAGGGGATTTTTTTCTAAAGAAGCCGGTATGAAACGAACGCTGCAAAACATGCTGTCCGAGGCCCTGGCGGCCTCTTTTCGGGAAGGGCTCCTGCCGTCGTGTGACGTTCCTGCCCTTGAAGTGGACTGGACGAAAGACCCCGCCCACGGTGACTATGCCTCCAACGCGGCCATGGTCCTGGCCTCCCGTCTGAAGAGAAAGCCGCGCCAGATCGCGGAGATCCTCGTGGCGAAGCTCGGCGATTCCGGGAGAGTCATCCAGAAGATGGAAATCGCCGGTCCCGGTTTCATCAACTTTTTCATCTCGCCGGCCCAATGGTACCGGAAGCTCGGGGAGGTGGAGGAGGGGGGGGAACGGTACGGAATGTCGGACCTCGGCCGGAACCGGAGAATGCAGGTTGAATTCGTCAGTGCCAATCCGACCGGCCCCCTGCACATCGGGCATGCCCGCGGTGCCGTTGTGGGGGACGTCGTTGCAAACATCCTTGTCGCCACCGGGCACTCGGTTTTCCGGGAGTACTACATCAACGATGCGGGCAACCAGATGAACAACCTGGGGCGCTCCGTTTATTACCGATACCTGCAACTCCTGGGAGAGGACGTTTTATTCCCGGAAAACGGGTACCGGGGAGAATACATTACGGAACTGGCCCGGGAGATCCTGGACCGGGACGGCGATCGCTACCGGACCCTGGGAGAACAGGAGTCCGTTCCGCTCCTGTCTGCCGACGCCGGTGGCGTGATCCTGGAGGGGATCAAGGATGACCTGAAAGCATTCGGCGTGGTCTTCGATCTCTATTTCAGCGAACGGGAGCTCTACAAGGACGACGGTGTTGCAAGGCTTCTCGAGGAGTTGAAGCAGAAGGGATTCATCTACGAAGAGGAAGGAACCCTATGGTTCCGGACGACCTCATTTGGAGACGAGAAGGACCGGGTGGTGGTTCGTCAGAACGGCGAGCCGACGTATTTTGCCGCCGATATCGCTTATCACCGGAACAAGTTCGCCCGGGGATTCGATACGGTCATCGACATCTGGGGAGCCGATCACCACGGATACATTCCCCGGATGATGGCCGGCGTTCAGGCCATCGGTCACGAAAGCGAAGCACTGCAGGTGATCCTCGTGCAGCTCGTCAACCTGCTCCGCGACGGGAAGCCGGTGGCCATGTCCACCCGGGCCGGCGAGTTCGTTACGCTCAGGCAGGTAGTGGACGAAGTGGGGAAGGATGCGGCCCGGTACAATTTCCTCATGCGCCGCTCCGACAGCCACCTGGATTTCGATCTGGAAGTGGCGAAGCGCCAGTCCAACGAGAACCCCGTTTATTACGTCCAGTACGCCCATGCCCGGATCTGCAGCATCTTCAGAACAGCGGCGGAACGCGGTGTCGTCCAGCCCGTAAGCCGGGAGGTGGATCCGTCGGCCCTGAATCTGGATGAGGAAATCGCCCTCATCAAGACGATTGTCCGCTATCCGGAGGTCGTGGAAGCTGCGTCCCTTACCCTGGAACCGCACCGTCTGACCTTTTATCTGAGCGATCTCGCGGGATTGTTTCACAGTTACTACAACCGGAACAAGGTTCTTTCCGAGGACGAGTCCCTGAGCAGGGCACGTCTGTTCCTGGTCGCCTGCATCCAGACGGTGATCCGGAACGGATTGAGCCTGCTCGGCGTGGCGGCACCCGAAGCGATGTAACGTCGGGTTTTTCCCGAAGCGGTATGGAGAACGGCGGAATGCCCCCGAGGAACGAAAAGCGATTCGAATTCCGGTTGGGAAAACGCGGATTGCTGCTCTTTGCCGCGGGAATGTCGGTTCTCGTCTTCGCCTCCTTCTGGGTGGGTCTGCAGATGGGTCGGGACATGGAGAATCCGGCGATCCGAATCAGCCGGTCATCTCCGACCGGGACAGAAAAGGCAGGAACGACGGCGACGGCTCCGGCAAAAGCCGTTTTGACACCGCCCGCGGGAGGGGAGAAGGCTGCAGCCGTGTCGCCCGGTGTCGTTCCGGTGGGGCAGGCGGCATCGTCCGGTGCGGTTCCTCCTCCGGCTCAGACAGCCCAGACATCCGTCCGTCCGCCGGCGCCCTCACCTGCTGCCGCACCCTCTCCACCGTCAGGCGGTGGGGTAGCACAGAAAGGGGCGGCCCCTCCGGCAAGTGCGACTGAACGTACACCGGCGGGTTCAAAGGATACGGCTACGGAGAAAAAGGCCGCGAGGGCGATTGCGCCGCCTGCACCTGCCCCTGGTGTGGCGACGGGGAGCGCGACCCCCGGAAAATCGGCCGAACCGGTGAAGGAGACCGGGAAGGGGAAAGAATCCTTCAGCCTGCAGGTCGCTTCCTACAAGGAAAAGGCGAAGGCCGAAGAGACGGCGAAAAAACTGGGGTCCCTCGGATTCAAGCCGCGTGTCCTAGCTGTTGACCTACCGGCGAAAGGGCGCTGGTACCGCATTGTCGTCGGTGGATTTGAGTCCCGGGAGGCGGCGCAAAAGGCCGCAGATCGGATCGCGAAGAAGATTCAGGGAGCAAGCTGCATCATCCGCAAAAACTGATTTTTTTACAGAGTGACGGGCTGTCTCTGAGAGGGTCCGGAGACAGTGCGTGCCGTGTCGCATGCATTCCGGAACGAAGGTCCCGAAGGCATGCAGCAAAGGTCGACGATCATGTTTGAGAATCTGACGGAAAAACTGGAAGGAATCTTCAAGAAGCTCAGGGGCCGCGGCGTATTGACGGAGGAGAACATCCAGGAGGCCATGCGGGAGATCCGCATGGCTCTTCTCGAAGCGGATGTAAACTTCCGGGTCGTCCGTGATTTTGTTGAGGACGTCCGCACACGTGCGGTCGGCCAGCACGTTCTGGAAAGCCTGTCACCGGGACAGCAGGTCGTCAAGATCGTCCACGACCGCCTCGTGGAGCTCATGGGCACAACGGGAAGCATGATGCGCTTCGGGAGCCGGATCCCGACGCCGGTCATGATGGTGGGTCTCCAGGGGTGCGGAAAGACGACAACGTCCGTGAAACTGGCCCGCTTCCTGGCGGCCCAGGGAAAGCGGGTATCCCTTGTTTCCGCCGACGTCTATCGGCCGGCTGCCATTGAGCAGCTGCGGGTCCTGACCGGGTCCATCGGCGCCGGTTTCCACCGGGCGGATGACCTGAAGGATCCCGTGAAAATCTGCCTGAACGCCGTCGATGAAGCCCGTTCGAAAGGGTACGAAGTCCTGATCATCGACACCGCGGGTCGACTGCACATCGATGAAGAAATGATGGAAGAACTGCGGCGCATCAAGGAAGCCGTACAGCCCGGGGAGATTCTTTTCGTGGCAGATGCGATGACCGGTCAGGAAGCGGTGAACGTGGCGGCGAAATTCAACGAAAGCCTCGGCATCGACGGCGTCATCATGACGAAGATGGATGGGGATGCCAGAGGTGGTGCGGCTCTTTCGCTGCGTGCGGTCATTGGAAAACCGATCAAGTTTGTCGGCGTAGGGGAAAAGGTGGATGCGCTGGAGCCGTTCCACCCGGAGCGGATGGCCTCCAGGATCCTCGGGATGGGAGATATCCTGACCCTGGTGGAAAAGGCCCAGACAGCGGTTGACCAGAAGAAGGCTCTTGAACTGGAGCGCAAAATCCGTAAGAATGAATTCACCCTGGAAGACTTCCGCGACCAGTTGTCTCAGATCCGAAAGATGGGATCGCTCCAGGACATTCTGGGCATGATACCCGGTCTGGGACGGATAAAGGCGATGAAGGACACCATGCCCGATGAAAAGGAACTCGTCCGGATCTCTGCCATCATCGATTCCATGACCCGGCAGGAACGGGCGAACTACCTGATCATCGACGGCTCCAGGCGAAAAAGGATTGCCCGGGGAAGCGGAACCTCCGTACAGGACGTGAACCGGCTGTTGAAAAATTACATCGAAATGAGAAAAATGATGAAACGGATGACCTCCAAGGACGGGATGAAGGCCCTCCGGAGGGGGAATTTTCCCTTTTCATTCTGAAAGAGATGTGTTAATCAAGCACTCTTTTCGTTGGCAAAACCATTTTCGGAGGAGGTTACAAGCAGATAGGATGGCAACAAAGATAAGACTGGCACGCATGGGAACACGGAGCAGGCCTTTCTACCGTATCGTAGTAGCCGATTCCGAATTTCCCAGAGACGGGAGATTCATCGAGATCGTTGGTCACTACGACCCGAAAAAAGAGCCGGCCGAAGTAACCGTAAAGGATGAGCGCGTCCGGGATTGGCTCTCCAAGGGAGCGAAACCGACGCTTACCGTTTCCCAGCTGCTGAAGAAAAAGGGAATCCCACTGAAAGGATAGTTGCTGCCCGTATCCCCGGCCGAACGGCATGTTTCGGGCGCTTCCGACCCACGATCGATCGTGCAAGCAGGAGATCCCAGGCTGCCGCTGGGCAGCCGGTGAGAATCGATATTCGTGACGCTTCAATCTTTGCAGACATCACGGAGGTGGGAACGATGAAGGAGCTCATCAAGTACATGGCGCAGGCTTTGGTGGATCATCCTGATCAGGTGGAAGTGAACGAAATCGTTGGCGAACAAACCTCGGTGATCGAATTGAGAGTGGCCAAGGAGGACTTGGGGAAAGTCATCGGAAAACAGGGACGAACCGCCAAGGCAATGCGGGCCATATTAAGCGCCGCGTCCACGAAAATCCGTAAGAGAACGGTCCTAGAGATCATCGAATGATGCATGAAGCTGTTGGAAATAGGACGCATTGTCAAATGTCACGGATTGCAGGGAGCTGTGAAGGTGCTTTCCTTCCTGGAGGGAGAGCGAACGCTGGAAACCATCCGTGAAGTGTATATCGGGCAGGATGCCGTATCGGCTGTTCCGTACCGGATCAAGACGATAGACCCGCTCAAGCGGGCATTTTTACTTGCCGTGGAGGGAGTTTCCCGGATTGACCAGGCGGATTCCCTTCTGGGATGCAGTGTCTGGATCCCGGCGGATAGCCTGGAGAAACTGCCCGAAGGTGAGTATTACTGGTGGCAGCTCATCGGCCTGGAGGTCCGGTCGGAAGAAGGCCGGTTTCTGGGATTTATCGAAGAGATCCTTCCCACGGGCAGCAACGATGTTTATGTCTGCCGGGGGGGCGAAAGGGAGATCCTGCTCCCGGCCATTGCTGACGTGATTCGGGAGATTGACACGGAGAGAGGATTCATGAGTGTCCGGATCCTCGAGGGACTTTGATCCGCCATGCTCCGCTTCGATATCCTGTCGATTTTCCCCGAGATGTTCCGATCTCCCTTCGATGCCAGCCTTATCGGGAAGGCCAGGGATAAGGGGATAATCCAGATCCACCTGCACGACATCCGGGATTACGCCGAGGGAAAGCACCGGATGACCGATGACTATCCATATGGCGGCGGCGGCGGGATGGTCATGAAGGTGGAGCCGGTGGCCAGGGCGCTGGAAGACGTTGTGCCGGACCGGGAAGGGGCCCTCGTCGTGCTCCTCACTCCCCAGGGAGAGCCGCTGCGGCAGGAACTGGTTCGGGAACTGGCCTCGTGGTCCAGGCTGGTCATGGTCTGCGGGCATTACGAGGGGGTGGACGAGCGCATCAGGATGCATTTGGTCGACCGGGAGATCTCCATCGGTGACTATATCCTGACGGGAGGGGAACTGGCGGCCTTGGTCCTTGTGGATGCCGTTGCACGCCTGGTTCCCGGTGTTCTGGGAAACAGTACGTCTCCCCAGGCCGACTCATTTTCCGACGGTCTTCTGGAATACCCGCAGTATACGAGACCGGAGAATTTCCGGGAATGGAAAGTTCCGGACGTTCTGTTGTCAGGCCATCACAAGGCCATTGAAAACTGGAGGAGAAGAGAAGCGTTGAAGAGGACCTGGCAGAGGCGCAGGGACCTCCTTGAAGCAGCACCGCTGCAGGACGAAGACCGGAAAATGCTGCAGAGCCTGATCCTGGAGAAGGAACGGGAAGGTCTGTAACGCCGGTTTTCGATTCCATGATGGCGGACAGAGAGAAAGAGAGACAGGTCGACCAAAGGCTTTTACAGGGATTGCCTTGAAGGGATAGAAGGAGGCTTTAGTCATGAATGTATTGGATATGATTGAAAAGGAACAAATGCGGGGCGACATCCCCGAGTTCAAGTCCGGTGATACGGTGAAAGTATACGTCCGGATCGTGGAAGGCCAAAAACAGCGAATTCAGGCCTTCGAAGGAGTTGTGATCCGGAAAAGGCGTGGAAGCAACCGTTCCAGCTTCACCGTCCGGAAGATCTCCTACGGTATCGGAGTCGAACGAACGTTTCCGCTTCATTCCCCCGTCATCGACCGGATCGAGGTGATCAGCCGCGGCAAGGTCCGAAGATCCCGGCTCTACTACCTGAGGGGTCTGAGAGGGAAGAAGGCCCGGATCAAGGACGCAAGCAGGATCTGAAACAGCGGGACAGGCACACTCCATCCCGCGGCGGCGGGGTCTCTTATGGGGACCTCCGCCGAAGGGAGCGATGGATCATTTCGAACGCAAGGCTCTTCAGGAGGGTTTTTCTTCCATTGCCGGCGTTGATGAAGCCGGTCGGGGGGCTCTTTGTGGACCTGTCGTTGCCGCCGCCGTCATTTTCCCTTCCGGATACAGGAATCCCGACATCAAAGATTCCAAGCTGCTGCGCCCGAAGATCCGGGAAGCTCTCCATGACCGGATCCACCAGGATGCTCTGGCGGTCGGCATTGGCGTGATCGAAGCGCAGGTGATCGACCGGATCAACATCCTGCAGGCGACGCTGGCCGCGATGAAGGATGCTGTCCTCAGCCTGTCCCGGCGGCCGGATTATCTTCTTGTCGATGGCCGCAATGCAATCCTTCTGGACTTTCACCAAAAGGTCATCGTCGGAGGAGACCGCCTGAGCGTGTCCATTGCAGCGGCTTCCATTGTGGCCAAGGTCTCCCGCGACAAGATCATGGAAATCTATCATCACCAGTTTCCCCAGTACAATTTTCTCCAGAACAAGGGGTACGGAACGGAGGAACACCGGAACGCCATCCAGGTTTACGGGGCCTCCAAGATTCACCGCAAATCCTTTCACCTGAAGGGGAAGGCCTCTTCCTCTCCATCGGAACTTCTCCCCTTTTCATGATGCGCCTGCCGGAACCGAAAAAAGAGGCGCCGACACCGCGAAGAGGCGCCATAGGGGAAGATCTGGCGGCGGCTCATCTGAAAAAAGCCGGATATGTGATTGTCGAGAGAAATTACCGGTGTTCAGCCGGCGAGATGGATATCATCGCCAGGGAAGGCGATGTTCTCGTTTTCGCGGAGGTGAAAACACGGCGCTCCGGGGCCTTCGGGGAGCCGGAGGAGTCCGTGGGACCGGAAAAGCAGCGGAGGCTGACGAGGATTTCCCTTCATTACCTGAACTGGAAGGGACTCGTGAACGAGAAGTGCCGTTTTGACGTCGTGTCGGTCAGGATGGATGTCTCGGGGAGCCGGATCGAGATCTTCCGGGATGCCTTTGACGGTCTTTGGTAGGAAGGAGGGTGCCGGACCAGATCATAAGCCGAGTTCTGTTCCGTGCGGCCGTTGCCGGCCGGGCGGTGGTGGCCATTCATCTGGGACGGCAGTTGCCTGCCGCCTCAAGCGACGCTACCCGAGAACATCGGACGGGCCGTCCTCAAACGTTCTCCTATTCGGTCTTGCTCCGGATGGGGTTTACCAAGCTTTCCCGGTCACCCGGGAAACTGGTGAGCTCTTACCTCGCCATTTCACCCTTACCCGCGGGACGAATCCCGCCTCCCCAAGGGACCTCCGGGAACCGGAGGGGCGGTATCTTTTCTGTGGCACTTTCCTTAGGGTTGCCCCCAGTCGCCGTTAGCGACCATCCTGCCCTGTGGAGCTCGGACTTTCCTCCAGCCCGCAAGCGGACCAGCGATCATCTGCCCTGCTACAACTCCCGTTTTAATCGTATTGATTATCTCAGGTTAGTCAATAGAAATTTCGGCCATCACCCATAGAACAACCCGAAGCCGAAGCGATATCGGTATCTACCGGCAACGACTAAGAATTTTCTTCCTGATTTTGCCAGTATATGATCCGGTTGCAATGAGGGCAGGACATCAATATCGTGGTTTTCTGCAATTCATTGTACATCTGCGGAGGAATATTCATATGACATCCGTTACAGACTTCCTTCCAGACGGAAACAACGGCGACCCCCTTATGCAGGTTCCGAATGGCCTCATATTTACGGATCAGACCTTCCTCAAGGGCGCTTCTGATCTGTGCGTTTCTTGCCTGACATTCCGCAATACCTTCATCAAGGGATTTCATCTCCAATTCCAGTTTATCCCGTTCGGATTGATGAGCACTTGACTCCTGTGCGAATTCCTTCTCCTGCTGCTTTGACTC
>CAZXMK010000001.1:47379-51530 GCA_964641935.1 uncultured Syntrophaceae bacterium | reverse complement strand
AGTCCCTGAAGAATCCCCTCCGCCCGGGGTCCCTGGATGTCGATCTTGCCGATGGTGTCGCTCCGGTCGATGATGTCGACCCGATGCCCCGTTCGCTCCCGCAGATTCATGAGCCAGCGGCAATCCTTTTCCCGGGTGGAGGCGTTGGTCACCAGCCGGTACCGATCCATGCCGAAACGGTATACCGTCAGGTCGTCCAGGATCCCGCCCTTCTCGTTCACCAGCAGGCTCAGGCGCATCTGGCCCGTCTCGAGCGGGGCCAGGTCGCGTGTCAGGGCCATCTGGAGGAACGGCAGGGCATCGGGGCCCGATACGTCGATCTCGCCCATGTGGCAGGTGTCGAACAGGGTAACCCGCTCCCGGGTGGCATGGTGCTCCTCGATCACGCTGGTGTACTGGACCGGCATGGCCCAACCCCCGAAATCAATGATCCGGGCTCCGAGGGCTTCATGGCGGCTGAAGAGAGGGGTTCTGTTCATGGCTCGTTCCTGAGAGGCTTTTGTTCGGAATGCCGGCGGCGCATTATCGGAGGCCGCCGCTACAGGAACCGGTAGAGAAGTGACAGGGCCAGGAGGATGATGGCGACAAAGATGAAAACATCCACTTTTTTGTAGGCTTTCGCACCGGCCACGACGTAGCCGCAGCCGTCGCAGACGACGAGCCGTCCTTCAACGGGTGCCCCGCAGTGCGGGCACGCCTTCTTCCCCTCGGCCCGGGGGAGCTTCTGGGCGACGCTTTTCCGCAGCTCTTCGTGGATGTCGTACCGCCATTCGCAGTCTTCGGTCGGACATCTCCCCTTAGGGTCCATGTTGTCGGTCCAGATGAAACTCTTCTGACAGAGAGGACAGGTAATCTTCTGCATGAGACGTCTCCATGAACGGGATAAGGGAGTTGCTTGCGGGAAACGGGATTCCGTTTGCGCTTCACACGTACACCAATTCCCGCCCCATTTCAAGGAACAAAACGCCGGAAACCCGCGGGGGCGCTTGGCGACGGAACCGGCAGCGCAGCCGGGAGCGGCGGGAAGAGGGGTCTCCCGGCCATGAGAAATGCGACCGGCAAATGCGGTCGTTGATTTGTTTGGTGGAATGGGTTATAGGTTGCTTCCGTTTCATGGGACCCTGCAGGCTTTCCCCGCCTGCAACCCCTGCTGCTCCCGTGAAATGACAAGTGAAACGCGGAGTTCACGATGATCCGGTTCGAGGCCGTTCACAAGTGGTTTAAGGATCTGCACGTTCTCAATGACATCAATCTCCATGTGAAGCAGGGTGAGGTCGTCGTCGTCTGCGGTCCCTCGGGATCGGGGAAATCGACCCTCATCCGGACGATCAACAAGCTGGAGCCCATCCAGAAAGGCCGGCTTGTCGTCGACGGCAAGGACCTCTCGGACCGGAAGACGGACATCAACAAGCTCCGGGCTGAAATCGGCTTTGTTTTTCAGCAGTTCAATCTCTATCCCCACCTGACTGCCATCAAAAACATCACCCTGGCTCCCATCAAGATCCGCAAACTTCCGAAAAAGCAGGCGGAAGAGGAAGCAATGGCGCTCCTGGAGCGCGTGGGGCTGGCGGACCGCCGGGATTCCTATCCCTCCCAGCTCTCCGGCGGGCAGCAGCAGCGGGTGGCCATCGCCCGGGGACTGGCCATGAAGCCCAAGATCATGTGCTTCGACGAGCCCACCTCGGCCCTGGACCCGGAAATGATCGGCGAGGTGCTCCAAGTCATGCAGGGGCTCGCCCATACGAGCATGACCCTGATGGTGGTCACCCACGAGATGGGGTTTGCCCGGGAAGTGGCGGACCGCGTCATCTTCATGGATTACGGGGTTGTTCTCGAAGAGGCCGCTCCGGAGGAGTTCTTCCGGAATCCAAAACATGAAAGGGCCCAGCTCTTCCTGAAAGAGATCCTGTCGCCCATGCACTAACCTTAAATAATAGAAGGAGGAAGGAACATGAAAAGGACGGCGGTATGGTTGATGGCGGTGCTTTTCTTCGTGGCCCTCTGCGGCGCGGCTGCAGCGGCCGACACGCTGGCGGACGCGAAGAAGAAGGGCGTCTTCGTCTGCGGCGTGAAGGATTCCACGCCCGGGTTCGGTTACATCGATGAAAAAAGCCGGGACATCGTCGGTTATGACGTCGATTTCTGCCGGGCCATTGCGAAGAAGATGGGCGTCAGGCTGGAACTGAAACCCGTCACCTCGGCCTCTCGGATCCCCCAGCTCATCGCCGGCAACATCGACATGATCGCCGCCACGATGACCAAAACGGCGGATCGGGCCAAGCAGATCGACTTCAGCTACACCTACTTCTTCACCGGGCAAAAGTTCATCACCCGGAAGGGAGAGGTGAAGAAGCTGCAGGACCTGGCGGGCAAGAGAATCGGAACCGCCAAGGGCTCTACCTCCGAGCAGAATGCAAAGAAGGCCCTGCCGACGGCAACCATCCTGTCCTTCGACGATTATCCCCAGGCGTTTCTGGCCCTGCAGCAGGGCAAGGTCGCGGCGGTGACCACCGACGAGTCGATTCTGGCCAACATCCTGGACAAAGCCCCGGACAAGACCAAGTACGAGATCCCCGACATCCAGATCTCCGACGAGCCCTATGGCCTCGGGATGCGGAAAGGCGACAAGAACCTGGTCGACTTCGTGAACAAGACGCTCGTGGAGATGGAGAAAAAGGGCGAGGCGAAGAAGATCTTCGACAAGTGGTTCGGACCCAAGGGGATGGCTTTCCACATGGCTCGCACCTTCAAGATCACGACGAAGAAAGAGCCCTGGGAGAAGTAATAAGCGGTGTTCAGCTATCAGTTCGACTGGTCGGTCGTCACTTCGGGCCAGTATTTCGAATGGCTCGTGTCGGGGCTCAAGATCACGCTTGAGCTCTCCGTCTGGTCGATTGTCCTTTCCTTTCTGCTGGGCCTGATCATTGCCGTCATGAGGATGAGCAATGTCAGGCCCATTCTCTGGTTTTCCCACGCGTACCTGGAATTCTTCCGGAACACGCCGCTTCTGGTACAGATCTTCTTCTGGTACTTCGGCTCCTACCAGGTCTTGCCGAAGGCCGTGAACGACTGGCTCAACAGCGTAAATTTCGAGTTCGCCGCGGCGGTCATCGCGCTCACCATCTACACGTCCGCCTTTATCGCCGAGGACATTCGATCCGGTGTCCGCTCCATCCCGAAGGAGCAGATGGAGGCCGCCCGCAGCTCCGGTTTTTCGTATATCCGCTCCATGCTTTACATTGTCCTGCCCCAGGCGGTCCGGCTGACGATTCCGCCCCTGATCAACCAGTTCCTCAACGTGACGAAGAACTCGTCCCTGGCCATGACGATCGGGGTGGCGGAGATCACCTACCAGGCAAGGCAGGTGGAGAGTTACACCTTCAAGGGCTTTGAGGCGTTCACGGCGGCGACGCTCGTATACCTGATCCTGTCGCTGGTCATCGCCGGGATGATGACGATCTACAACCGGAAAGTTCTCAGTCCCATGATGGGAGGGAAGTGACCGTGGAAGGGGGCTTCGACTTCACCGTAATCTGGACCAACATCGCCCACTTCATGGTCGGCCGCTACCCCAGCGGGCCCATGGGCGGGGTGCTTCTGACGCTCTACCTGGCGATCGTGTCCCTCTTCCTGTCCTTTCTCGGAGGGATGATCCTGGGGCTGATGTGCGTGGTCCGGAATCCGCTGATCCGTTACCCTACCCTGGCGGTGGTCAACCTGGTTCGGGGAATCCCGCTTCTGCTCGTGATTTTCTGGATGTATTTCCTCCTGCCCTTCGTCATGGGACGGACGATGCCGGAGGCCTGGACGGTCATTGCGGCCCTCTCGATCTTCACCTCCGCCTACATGTCCCAGATCGTCCAGGCGGGGATTGAGGGGATCCCGAAAGGGCAGACCGAAGCGGCCCTCTCGACAGGCCTTCACCCCTGGATGGCCATGGTTTTCATCGTCCTGCCCCAGGCCCTGCGGAACATGATCCCGTCGTTCGTCAACCAGTTCGTCTCCATGATCAAGGACACGTCGCTGGCATTCATTGTCGGCGTGTCCGAGCTGACCCATGTGGCCACGCAGGTGAACAACCGGACCATGATCTACCCGGCGGAGATCTTCTTGTTCATCTCCGTTGTCTATTTCATCATCTGTTTTGCCTT
>CAZXMK010000001.1:0-47279 GCA_964641935.1 uncultured Syntrophaceae bacterium | reverse complement strand
TCGTACGTGTCCGTTACGACCTCGATGTAGGCCCCGATGCCGCATCCCTCCGCCTTTCTTACGGCATCGTCGAGCTCGCCGCATGTGGCCGCGCGGGTGGAAAACCAGCCTTCGCATCCCAGTGCCTCGGGCAGCTTGTGGTAACGCCACGGCGCCAGGTCGTTGTAGTATATGCCGGAGTCCTTGCAGAGGATGCGCTCGATCAGGTATCCGTTATTGTTGATTACGAATATGATCGGCTTCAGTCCGTACCGATGGAACCTGCAGATCTCCCGGGCCGTGAGCTGGTGGGAGCCTTCCCCGGTAACCAGTATGATTCTCCGGCCCGGGTCGGCCAGAGCCGCGCCGAAGGCGGCCGGCGTGGCCCAGCCGATGGAACCCCACAGAGACTGATTGTGAAACGTCGAGCCCGCGGGCATCCGGGCGAAAGCGAACCCCATGGACGCGGTGCCCGTCTCGACCATCACGATGTCTCCCGGTTTCAACATCCGTTCCAGTCGCGGGTACAGGAAGGACGAGGTGATTTTGCCGGCCGGGCTGCCTTCCGGCTCGCCGAGACTCTGGACCCGCGGGGCTTTCACGTCCGTACGCCGGGGGATCCTTCCCGCCAGCGCCGTCAGCACATCCCGGATTTCCACGTTGTTGTAGACGGCATACCCCACCCGTACATGATGGAGCATGATGTTGATGCTCTTTGCGGGGTCGATCCTTGCGGTGAAGCCCCCGGAACTCAGGTCCGTCATGAGCGCGCCGATTTCGATGACGCAGTCGCATCCCTCGACAAACTCGCGAACCTCCTCGTTCATGAGCCGTCCGTCAGGGTGAGTGTCCTTGGAAGGACGAACACCCATGGCATCATGGACTTTCCCGCCGGTTGGCGCGGTCGGCCGACGGCGGGCATGCTTGAGAACGGGACACTTCGGGAAGACGATTTTCCCATATCGGCCCGGTACTTATCCGAACACCGGTGCCGCTCGGGTCTCGGATACTCCCGGGGATCAACGAGGCAGGGTGTTCGGTGATCGCGGGCGCGAATCTTGGGGTCAAATGTATGATATGAACACTTCGGCGGGATTCATGTCATCGCTATGTCATCTTTGTCGAGAGAGAAGCGAAGGCTTCTGATGGTACGGTCTGATTCCGCATTGTTGTCCTGACATATTTTTGGATGGATGCAGATAAAATCCGCCCGCTTTCTAAAAGTGTTCCCGAAGCACCTCCGCGAAGAATCGTTCCTTCTTCTTCGGATACCAGAGACTGCCCTCGTAATCGACGATGAGTTTCCCGTCCAGGTGGTCGATCTCGTGCTGGGCGATGCGGGCCAGGAAATCCAGATAGCGCCGGTTGATCTTTTTCCCGTGGCGGTCCAGGGCCCGGACCTTGATTTCCGGGAATCGGTCGATCTCCACCTGGATGTCGGGGCAGGAAAGGCAGCCCTCCGCCCCCTTCACCGGTTCCCCCCGGGACTGGGTGATCCGCGGGTTGACCAGGACGTCGTAATCGTCATCCTTCTTCGACCAGGTCTTCTCGTCGAAGCCCTTGTTCCGGAACACCACGATCCTCTCACTGATGCCGATCTGCGGGGCCGCCAGGCCCAGGGCGTCATTGCGATCGAGGAAGGTTTTCACCAGCGTCTCGATGTTCCGGATCGTTTCCGGGTGGAACGGGGATGCCGCTTCCCGGCAGGGTGTTCTCAGGATGGCGGCATCGCCTTCGTTTCTCCCGGTTTCGGTCCACAGGGTGAGGACTCTTTTCTCCTCCATGCCTTCCATTCCTTTCTTTTCATGAATCTTTCAAGCCTATAGCACCAGGCACCCGGTGATGCAAGGGAGTGGGCGAAACTCCTTGATTATTTGTGGAGTGTCTGTTAGCCTCTGCCCCTCACCGACGGAAGAACCCATGTTGACCTCATTGATTCACCGGATGATCAGCAGGCAGGCAAAAAAGGAATTTTCCAGGGCCGTGAGTTTCCAGGCCGGCCCGCCCCCGGAACTGCCGGCCTGCACCGACTCGGAGCCCCGCCTGCTCTATCTTCACATTCCCTTCTGCGAACGGCTGTGTCCCTACTGCTCGTTCAACCGGTTCGTCTTCCAGGAGAAGGTCTGCCGCCGCTACTTCAAGGCCCTGAGGAAAGAGATGGGCCTCTACCGCGCCCGGGGCTATGATTTCCAGGGCATCTACGTCGGTGGCGGCACGCCGACGGTCCTGCCGGACGAACTGGCGGAAACGCTTCATCTGGCGCGGGAAACATTCGGAGTCCGCGAGATCTCCGTGGAGACGAACCCGAATCACCTGACGGACCGGAACGTGGAAATCCTGCAGCAGGCAGGTGTGAACCGCCTTTCCGTGGGCATCCAGAGCTTCGATGACGGGCTCCTGCGGCAGATGGAGCGGCGCGACAAGTACGGCGGCGGGGAAGAGATCCTCGGCCGCCTGCGGACATACCAGGGAGCGTTCGATACGCTCAACGCCGACATGATGTTCAATTTTCCCACGCAGACGCCCAAGATGCTCGACCGGGATCTGGATGTCCTGTTGGGGAGTGGCGTGGACCAGGTGACGTATTACCCCCTGATGGTGTCCGATTCGACCCGCCAGATGGTCACCCGGACGCTCGGATACGTGGACATGAAGCAGGAGGCTCTTTTTTACCGGCGCATTCTCGAACGGCTCCGGCCGACGTACCGGATGTCCTCGGCCTGGTGCTTCTGCCGCAAACCCTCCCTCATCGACGAATACATCGTGGATTACGGCGAATATGCCGGCCTGGGCAGCGGGTCCATCGGGTATCTCCACGGAACCTGCTATGCCAACACCTTCGACGTGGCCGAGTACGTCACCCGGATTGCTCGGGGAGAGCCGCCGCTGATGGCATCCCGGACCTTCAGCCTTGAGGAGAGAATCCGTTACGATTTCATGATGAAGCTGTTCAGCATGGAATTGAAGGAGTCATACCTGAAGGAAAAGTTCGGGGCTGTGTATCCGCATCTCTGGAAAGACATCGCGGCCTTCACGGCGGCTGGAGGGCTCCGCCAGCGGAACGGCACGTTTTTCCTGACAGAACGGGGATGCTACTACTGGGTCATCCTGATGCGCGAATTTTTCACGGCGGTGAACAACTTCCGCGATTTCTGCCGCGAAGCCATCGTTTCACCGCTGGTGTGGTGAAGCCCGCCTTTTCCATGGCCGGGTGATCCGGGCCGCATGGCCGAACCCGCCGCATTGCGGATTCACCTTCCCGCCGTGCAGGCGGGCGGGATGTGATTGGAAAATCGGGATTCCGTGAGGGAGGGAAATCAACATGGAAGAAGGGACAAAATCCCGGCTGCGGAAACTACCGAAGATAGACGAGCTGATGCTGTCCCTGGAAAAGCGGGGTCTCCTCCGGCAGATGCCCCGGGAATTCGTCCGGGAGGCATGCCGCACCGCCGTGGACGACCTGCGGCACCGGATCCTGGCCGCGGGTGTGGGAGAGGAATTTTGCGTTCCGGACCGGCAGGCGGTGGCTGAGGGCATTGAAAAGAGGATGGCCGACCTGGAATCCCCCCGGCTCAAGCGTGTGATCAATGCCACCGGCGTGATTCTTCACACGAATCTGGGGCGGGCTCCCCTGAGCCGGGAGGCGGTTCTCCGGGTGGCGGAGGTAGCCGGAGGATACTCGAATCTGGAGTTCGACCTGGAAAAGGGGGAGCGGGGACTCCGATACGACCACGTCCGGGACCTGCTGCTCCTTCTGACCGGGGCGGAGGATGCCCTCGTGGTGAACAACAATGCCGCCGCCGTCCTCCTTGTTCTGAACACCCTGGCGGAAGGCCGGGAAGGTGTTGTCTCCCGGGGTGAACTGGTCGAGATCGGCGGCGAGTTCCGGATTCCGGAGGTCATGGAAAAGAGCGGTGTCCGTCTCCGGGAGGTCGGCACGACCAACCGGACCCGCCTGGGGGATTACGAACGGGCCGTCACGGAGCAGACAGGCCTGATCCTGAAAGTGCACACAAGCAATTTCCGGGTGGTCGGGTTTACCGAGGAAGTGGGCGTTTCCGACCTCGTTGCGCTGGGACGCAGGGTCGGAATCCCGGTCATGCACGACCTGGGAAGCGGATGCCTGATCGACCTGGAGCCCTTCGGGCTGGAGCGGGAGCCTACCGTCCGGGATGCCGTCGCCTCCGGGGCGGACGTGGTTACATTCAGTGGGGACAAGCTTCTCGGCGGGCCGCAGGCGGGGATCATCCTCGGCCAAAGGGAGAGCGTGGAGAGGATACGCCGGAATCCCCTGAACCGGGCCCTGCGGATCGACAAGCTGACCCTGGCGGCCCTCGAAGCGACCCTGGCTGCGTATCTCAAACCAGATCGGGCCCTGGAGGAGATCCGGGTCCTGAAGGCCCTCTCGGAGCCCCTGGATGCCGTTCGGAGACGGGCCCGCCGACTCCTGACGCTCCTCCGGCGGGCGGGGATCGAGGGGATTGCCCTGTCCCTGAAACCGGGAACCGCCATGGCCGGAGGAGGCTCTCTTCCCGCCCGGGACATCCCCACCTGGCTGATCGGCGTCCGGATGGCCGGCCTGTCGTCGGCTTCCCTCGGAGACCGGCTCCGTGGGCTTCCGCTACCGGTAGTTGCCCGGATCGCTGACGAGGAAGTTCTCCTGGACGCCCGCACCCTGGACGAGGGAGACCTCCAGGCCGTCCGGGATGCCCTGCGGGCGGTGTCGGCGCCGTGACGGCGGACCCGAAGATGGGGCGGTATACGGTCACGGCGGATGGCGAGGGCGTGCGCCTGGACGTGTACCTGGCCGGCGGGGACGCGGGCCTTTCAAGATCACAGATCCGGAAGGCCGTGGAGGAGGGACGGGTCCTCGTCAACGGCCGGCGGGTCAAGGCGGGTCATCGGCTCCGCGAGGGAGAGGCCGTGGAGCTGGCGATTCCAGAGCCGGCGCCCCTGGATGTTCAGCCGGAGGCGATCCCCCTGTCCGTCCTTTTCGAGGATGAGCACCTGCTGGTGGTGGACAAACCGGCGGGAATGGTGGTCCACCCCGCAGCGGGCCATTCCAGCGGCACCCTCGTGCATGCCCTTCTTCATCACTGCCGGGATCTGTCCGGTATCGGCGGGGTGCTCCGGCCCGGGATCGTCCACCGCCTGGACCGTGACACGTCCGGGCTGCTCCTGGTCGCCAAGACGGACGGGGCTCATCGGGGTCTTGCCGCGCAGTTCAGGGAACGCAGCATCGACAAGACCTATCTGGCCGTGGTCCTGGGTGCACCCCCGGCGGATGCCGGGGAGGTGCTCCTGCCCGTGGGGCGGCATCCGTCGGACCGGAAGAAGATGTCCACCCGGAGTTCCCGGGGCCGTGACGCCGTCACCCGCTGGCGTGTGCGGGAGCGCTTCGGCGTCGCGACGCTGCTGGAGGTCGGCCTCCTGACGGGCAGGACCCACCAGATCCGGGTGCACCTCGCTTCCCAGGGATATCCCGTCCTGGGAGACACTGTTTACGGGCGGTCCGGCCTGCTGAAGTTGGTTTCGGACATGGAAACACGGTCGATTCTCCGGGGAATGAAGCGCCAGGCCCTGCACGCGGCCCGGATTGCCTTCCGGCATCCCCTCCAGGGAATTCCCCTGTCCTTCGAGTCCCCCTTGCCGGCGGACATGGCGGGACTGTGCGAAGCCCTCCGGGGGAGGCGGATGCATGTTTGAGCTTGTGCAGAGAGGATCCGTATCGTACCTTGAATGCGTGCCCCTGAGGGAACTGGGTTTCGTGACCCACGCCTTCTGCACGCGCCGGGATGGAGTCAGCTCGGGACCTTTCGAAAGCCTCAACTTCAGTACTTCCGAAGGAGACCCGGAAGAATGCGTCCGGGCGAACTGGGACCGGGCGGCGGAGTCCTTCGGTCTGACCCGGCGCCAGTTTTTCAACGTTCACCAGGTGCACGGGAACGACGTTCTGGTCATTGATGATCCCGCGTTCACGACCTTCACCTGCCAGCCTCTCCGCTTTGACGCCATCGTCACGAGCCGGCCGGGGCTGGCCCTCTGCATCCGGACAGCGGACTGCGTCCCCATCCTGATGGCGGACCCCCGGAAGGGGATTGTCGCGGCGGTCCACGCCGGCTGGCGGGGGACCTCCCTGGGCGTCGCTGGGCGGGTGGCCGACTGCTTCCGGGACCGCTTCTCGTCCGATCCGCGGGATCTCCTGGCAGCGGTAGGGCCTGCCATCGGGCCGTGCTGCTACGAGGTGGATACGCCCGTCTACCGGGCCATGGAGGACCTGGGATCCGGCCAGACGTCATTTCTGACCCCGGCGGGGCCGGGGAAGTGGAGGTTCGACCTGGCGGCGGCGAATTGCTCCCAACTGCTGGCGTGCGGCCTTTCTCCGGAAAAGATCCACCTGTCCGATACCTGCACTTCCTGCGGGACCGAACACTGGTTCTCCCACCGTCGGGACGCGGGGCGCTCGGGCAGGCACCTGAATTTCATTTTGATGGACCGGAAAGCGGATATCCTGTAAGATAAAAATCCCTTGACACATTATAGGGCATCGGGTAGAGGGAATCGGGAATTTTGAAAGGTAACGTCTAAGCCTCCCTTTTCAAGTGTTTCCAGCGTTCCAATTGGCAAACCGGTTCTAATCCAGATTCGTATTTCTGACACATGGCCAATTCCACTTGAAGACAGTGGGAATCATGGTGCCGGGAACAGTCACGCGTGTCGGCGCATGACGGCGTTCCGGCTGAATCCGTGCAGCGACACGGAAAGGAAATCGACATGAACATCGAGGAAATCAAGAGACTCCCCATCAGCGAATTGGCCGGCCTGGCAAAGGATCTCAACGTGCCGGGCGCCGGAGGCATGCGGCGGCAGGACCTCATCTTTTCCATCCTGCAGGCACAGTCGGACAAGAATGGCGTCATCTCCGGAACCGGCGTTCTGGAGATCCTTCCGGACGGGTTTGGATTCCTTCGCGCCGTGGACTACAACTATCTTCCCAGCCCCGACGACATCTATGTATCCCCTTCCCAGATCCGGCGCTTCAGCCTGCGGACCGGCGACACGATTTCCGGAGAGGTCCGGCCTCCCAAAGAGGGCGAGAAGTACTTCGCCCTGCTGAAGGTCGATTCCGTCAATTACGAACACCCCGACGCCGCCCGGGACAAGATCCTTTTCGACAACCTGACACCGTTGTACCCCCAGGAGAAGCTGGCCCTTGAATCGGATTCGGAGAACTTTTCGACCCGCATCATGGACCTGTTCACGCCCATCGGGAAAGGACAGCGGGGCTTGATCGTGTCCCCCCCCCGGGCGGGGAAAACGGTTCTCCTGCAGGATATCGCCCACAGCATCGCCAAGAACCACAAGGAAGTGATCCTCATGGTCCTGCTCATCGACGAGCGGCCGGAGGAAGTCACGGACATGCAGCGGAGCGTCCAGGGGGAGGTCATCTCCTCCACGTTCGACGAACCGGCCACCCGGCACGTCCAGGTGGCGGAGATGGTCATCGAGAAGGCGAAACGGCTCGTGGAGCACAAGCGCGACGTGGTCATTTTACTGGACAGCATCACCCGGTTGGCCCGGGCGTACAACACGGTGGTTCCGCCCAGCGGGAAGGTCCTCTCAGGCGGTGTCGATTCCAACGCCCTCCACAAGCCGAAGCGCTTCTTCGGCGCGGCCCGAAATATTGAAAACGGCGGAAGCCTGACCATCATCTCCACGGCTCTCATCGACACGGGAAGCCGGATGGACGAGGTCATCTTCGAGGAGTTCAAGGGAACCGGTAATATGGAGCTGCACCTGGACCGCCGCATCGCCGACCGCCGCATCTTCCCGGCTTTCGACCTGATCCGCTCCGGAACCCGCAAGGAAGAGCTCCTGATTGCAAAGACCAATCTGAACCGGGTCTGGATCCTGCGCAGGCTCCTCCAGGAGATGAATCCCCTGGATGCCATGGAGTTCATCATCGACAAGATCCGGAAGACCGATACGAACCAGTTGTTCCTGGATTCCATGAACCAGTAAAATACCGCTTGAATTTTCCGGCCGATTTGATTAGATGCACACCCTTTCGTGAAACGGTTCGGATAAAAAAGGGAAAAGGAGACAGAATCCCATGAAAGAGGGAATCCATCCGGAATACAAGAATACGACCATCACCTGCGTCTGCGGGAATGTCATTGAAACGAAGTCCACCCGCCAGGACATCAAGGTTGAAATCTGCTCTAACTGCCATCCCTTCATGACGGGAAAGCAGAAGATCGTCGATACGGCCGGGAGGGTGGAGCGGTTCAAGAAAAAATATGCCTCCCTGGAGCAGAATAAGGAAAAATAAGCGGTTTCTCCGCTTGCGGAGGTGTGTATGAGACCGGTCCGGCGGCCGGTTTTGTGGAGTGAGCGACAGGAAAAACTGTCCGGTTCCATTGTGTCCCGATCCGCACCCCTGTGTTCCATCTTTCCCGGGGTAAAGTGCCCCGAAGACTTCCAGGCAAGCACGGCCGCGACAGGCAGGCAGGCCCGGCCGGCATGCCGGGAATTCCCGCCCCTTCTCCCGGATTCTCGGTAACTCCATGTTCAAGAGACTGAAAGACATCGATCAGCGGTTTCAGGAACTTGAGGGTTTGCTGAGCAGTTCCGACGTCGTCACCAAGCCTTCCCTGTACCAGAAATATGCCAAGGAGCATTCCGACCTGCACGACCTGGTGGAGGCCTGGCGGGAATATGAAAAGCTCAGCGGGCAGATCGAGGAGGACCAGCGGATCCTCCGGGAGGACGACGAGGAGTTGAAGGAGCTGGTGCGGGAAGAACTGCCCCGGCTCAAGGAACAGAGGGCGATCCTGGAAGAGCGTCTGAAAATCCTCCTGCTTCCGAAAGACCCGAACGACGATAGAAATGTTCTCCTGGAGATCCGCGCGGGCACAGGTGGCGACGAGGCGGGGCTCTTCGCGGCCGATCTCTTCCGCATGTATGCCCGCTATGCCGAGCGGTCCGGATGGAAGGTCGAAGTGATCAGCGGCAGCCCGTCCGGAGGAGTAGGCGGCTTCAAGGAAATCATCGCCATGATCGAGGGCCGCGGGGCCTACAGCCGCCTCAAGTACGAAAGCGGCGTACACCGGGTGCAGCGGGTTCCCGTTACGGAGTCCCAGGGCCGGATCCACACCTCGGCGGTTACGGTGGCGATCCTTCCGGAGGCGGAAGAAGTGGACGTTCAGATCGACCCGAACGAACTTCGGATCGATGTTTACCATTCCAGCGGTCATGGCGGGCAGAGTGTCAACACGACCGATTCGGCGGTGAGGATCACGCATCTGCCCACCGGCCTGATCGTCACCTGCCAGGATGAGAAATCCCAGCTCAAGAACAAGGCGAAGGCGATGAAGGTGCTCCGGGCGAGGCTCCTGGACATCATGGTGCAGAAACAGAACGCCGAAATTACGGAAGCACGGCGAAGCCAAGTGGGGAGCGGGGACCGCAGCGAGCGCATCCGGACCTACAACTTTCCCCAGGGCCGGGTCACGGATCATCGCATCGGGCTGACCCTGTACAACCTGGAGAGCATCCTGGACGGCGAGATCCAGGGGATCATCGACACCCTGACGACCCATTTTCAGGCGAACGTCCTCAAGGCGGCGACACCCGCCTGAAGCCGGCTCGTACCGAGACCGCTGTGAATCGGGGGGATTCATGGCAACCATCCGTTCCGCTCTGCACGAGGCGACGGACTTCCTTCGCCGTCACGATCTGCCCACCCCGCGCCTGGACGCCGAAGTCTTGCTGTGCCGCTCTCTCGGGACGGATCGCACGCATCTCTATTCCCATCCGGAGGAGATCATTGGTCCGGATGTCCTTGACAGGTTTCAGGATTGGGTGGAGAGGCGCCGGCGGCAGGAGCCGGTCGCCTACATCGTCGGAGAAAAGGAGTTCTGGTCGATCCCCATCGCCGTTGACCGGCGGGTCCTGATTCCCCGGGCGGACACGGAAATTCTTGTCGAAGAGGCCCTCCGGGTGGCACAGGCCCGTGACCACATCCTGGATGTAGGAACGGGAAGCGGTGCCGTGGCCGTAGCGATGTCCCGTGAGCTGCCCCAGGCATGGATTGTGGCGACGGATCGCTCTCCCGAGGCCGCGACGGCGGCGGCGGGAAACGCGGAACGGGCGGGCTTGGCGGATCGGGTGTCCATCGTGGTGGCGGACCTCCTGGAGCCGCTTCGCGGACCTTTTGATCTGATTGTCTCGAACCCCCCTTACATTCCGGAGGATGAATTCAGGGAGCTGCCTCCCGGGGTAAGGGAATATGAACCGAAAGAAGCCCTGTGGGCTCCGGGTGACGGAACGGCGTTACACCGCCGGCTGATCTCGGGTGCCCCGTCCGTCCTGAAGGAGGGAGGCTGGCTTCTGTTGGAGACGGGCGACCGGCAGGCGAAAAAACTCGCGGAAGCCTTGAAGGAGGACGGCCGTTATGACCGCATCGGCATCCGGCAGGATTACGGGGGCCGTGACCGCGTTGTGAAGGCCAGGAAGGTGGAGATCAAACATGGATAAAATCGTCATCCAGGGGGGGAGGAAGCTGAAGGGGGAAGTGCCTGTCAGCGGCGCGAAAAATGCGGCGCTGCCCATCCTGTTTTCAACGCTCCTGACGGAGGGTACGAACCGATTCGGAAATATTCCGAACCTGGTGGACATCAAGACGGCCCGCAGGCTGCTGCACAACCTCGGTGTGCGAACGGAAGGAAACGGTACCATCGAGGTGGACGCCACCACGATCACCAGCTGCGAGGCGCCCTATGACCTGGTGAAGACGATGCGGGCCTCCATTCTGGTCCTGGGACCGCTGGTGGCCAGGATGGGCCGGGCACGGGTCTCCCTGCCCGGCGGGTGCGCCATCGGGGCAAGACCCGTCAACCTGCACATCAAGGCGTTGGAGGAGATGGGAGCGGAGATCCGTCTGGAGGAGGGATACATTGATGCGAGGGCGCGGAGGCTCAAAGGGGCCCGGATTTACTTCGATCTCTCCACCGTAACGGGAACGGAGAACATCATGATGGCAGCGACCCTCGCCGAGGGGACGACCATCCTGCAGAATGCCGCGAAAGAGCCCGAAGTGGTCAACCTGGCCGATGTTCTGGTCGGGATGGGTGCACGCATCCATGGAGCGGGAACGGACGTGATCACGATTGAAGGGGTCCCGCGCCTTCACCCCGCGGAGGCCTCCGTCATCCCGGACCGGATCGAGGCGGGAACGTTCCTGATTGCCGCCGGCATGACGGGCGGGGACATCCGCCTGACGGGATGCGATCCCGGCCACATCGAGGCGCTGATTGTGAAGCTCCAGGAATCGGGCATGACCATCGAGACGGAGCCTGGTGGAATCCGGGCCACCGGGACCCGACGGATCGCGAGCGTCGATGTGAAGACCCTTCCTTATCCCGGGTTTCCGACGGACCTCCAGGCGCAGATCATGGCGATGATGGCTCTCGGGCAGGGTTTCAGCGTCGTGACCGAGACGGTCTTCGAAAACCGCTTCATGCACGTGAGCGAACTGCTTCGGATGGGCGCGGACATCGACATCCAGGGAAGCAGCGCCTTCGTGAGAGGGGTCCCGCGGCTTCTCGGAGCACCGGTCATGGCCACGGACCTCAGGGCATCTGCGTCCCTGGTCCTGGCAGGGCTGGCCGCGGAGGGACGGACGGAAGTCGCCCGAGTCTACCACCTGGATCGCGGGTATGAGTCCATGGAGAAGAAGTTTTCCGCTCTCGGGGCCGATGTGAAAAGGGAGAAGGCATGAGATGAGGATCATCCGCACAGGCGATTCCCGGTTTGAAGAGGTGTTCCGGCAGATCGCGGGACGGGGTCGGGTCTTCGACGAGGATCTCTGGAACACGACGTCCCGCATCGTTCGGGATGTGGCCGACCGGGGCGACGAAGCGCTTTTCGCCTATACGAGGCAATTCGACGGCTGTCATCTTTCTCCGGGCGCGGTTGAGGCTTCGCCGGCGGAGATTGAAACCGCGCTGTCCGCCGTCTCCCCGCGGGAATGGGAAATCCTTCGCCTGAGCGCCGGGCGAATCGAGCGATATCACAGGAGACAGGTTTTTCCGGACTGGCGGATCGATGATGAGGAGGGCGTGCTCCTGGAACAGCGGGTTCTTCCGCTGGACCGGGTGGGCGTCTATGCCCCCGGAGGACTCGCGGCCTATCCGTCGACGGTGCTGATGGCCACGATCCCTGCCAGGATCGCCGGGGTGAAGGAGATTCTGCTCGCCTCTCCGGTCCGGGATGGGCGCCTTCACCCCCTGATCGCCGCTGCGGCGAAGCTCTGCGGGGTCATGCGCATCCTCAAAATCGGAGGAGCGCAGGCCATTGCGGCTCTGGCGTACGGGACCGCCTCAGTGCCGCGGGTCGACAAGATCGTGGGGCCCGGCAATGCATATGTGGCCGCCGCCAAGCGGATCGTCTTCGGGGAGGTCTCCATCGACATGATCGCCGGACCCAGCGAGGTTCTGATCGTCGCCGACGGCAGCGCCCCCGCGGCATTCGCCGCCGCGGACCTCATCGCCCAGGCGGAGCATGATGAATCGGCCAGCGCGGTCCTGGTTACGCCCGACTCGGCTTATGCGGCCCGGGTGGCGGCTGAGGTGGATCGGCTGGTGAGCGGCATGTCCAGGAGAGAGATCCTGACGCGGTCCATGGAGCGGTACGGTGCGATCATCCTGGTGAAGGACCTGGAGGAGGCGGCGGACGTCGCCAACCGGTTCGCGCCGGAGCACCTGGAGTTGATGGTGGAGAATCCCCGGAACATCCTGCCCCGGTTCCGGCATGCCGGCTCCATCTTCCTGGGGGCGCACGCACCCGAGGCGATCGGGGATTATCTCGCCGGTCCGAACCACATCCTGCCTACCGGCGGAACGGCCCGCTTCTCGTCTCCGCTGGGTGTGTACGATTTCCTCAAACGGACAAGCATTATCCAGTTCTCGCCGGAGGCCTTCGGTCGATACGGAGCTTCGGTTGCGACCTTTGCGGCGATGGAGGGACTGACGGGACACGAGTTGGCCGCATCCGTCCGGATGGAAGGGACTTCGTCCGGTGATCCGGACTCCCGATAATCGGTCCTTGAAAAGAATACAACGGGAAAAAACCCTTGATAAAAAAAACGGTCTCCATTAGGATGGCGCTCCCATTCAACATCAGGAATCATCGAGGGCGGGCGTAATTCAGAGGTAGAATGTCAGCTTCCCAAGCTGAACGTCGTGGGTTCGATTCCCATCGCCCGCTCCATTGATTTCCTTCCTTCATGGGGTGTCTCCAGCCCCTGTACTCGGGGCAAATCCGGGCTTCCTGCCGAAAAAAACACTTGTAATTGCGGTTTGGATATGTTACCGCCCCGCCAGATCATCGTGGATTTCTGATGAGTGGGCCTGAGCCCACTTTTTTTTTCAAAGCAATGGAAAACGGCCCGACCGGAAGGTCCATCGAGGAAGCGATCTGGAATCTGGCGGAACCCACCGCGGATGCGGAGGGCGTGGAATTGATCCACGTCGAGTGCATCCGTATGAAGACCCGCTGGATCGTCCGGATTTTTCTGGACAAGACCGGGGGCGTCACCTTGGATGACTGCACACGGGTCAGCCATGTGCTGGGGGATCTCCTGGAGGTCCACGATCTGCCGCCGGGGCCTTACACGCTGGAGGTCTCCTCGCCCGGTCCGAACCGGCCTCTGTTCCGGGACAGCGACTTTGCCCGCTTTTGCGGAAGCCCGGTGATGTTGAGGCTGGACGGTTCGCTGGAGGGGCGGAGGAATGTCCGTGGAACCCTCCTGGAGTACGATGCCGGAGAGGCGGAGAGGATGCTCCTGGTGGAGGTTGACGGTGCGGTCCGGCGCATCCCGAGAAAAGCCGTTGTGAAGGCAAACCTTATTGATGTTGAGGGAGAGACCCGTCGTACGGAGGTCCCCCGAAAGGGAAAGAGGAAAACCCGTCACTGAGTCGCAGCCGGGGCGGCACCCGTCGTCTCCGGATCGGTGCACAGACTTGGAAACGGCAGCCACCGGCGGGTGCCCGGGGCAGACGAATGGCATGCCATCCGTCCTGATCGCGTGCCTGGTGACGAGCCATATTTTGTAAGCGGAGGAACGTTCATGTTGCCGGAGTTGAAACGACTGATCGAACAGATGGGGAAAGACCGGGGAATCGACAAGCAGATCATCATCGAGGCCCTGGAGGCGGCGATGCTGACGGCAGCGCGCAAGAAGCTGGGTCCCCACGTGGAGATCGAGGCTCACTATAACGATGAAGCCGGCGAGGTGGAGGTTTTCCAGTTCAAGATGGTTGTGGACAAGATCCTCGATCCGGATCTTCATATCCTGCTGGACGAAGCGCGGCAGACGCTCGACGAGGAGGCGGAGCCCGGGGACAGCCTGGGAATCAAGATCGATACAAGCACCTTCGGAAGAATCGCCGTTCAGACGGCCAAGCAGATCATCATCCAACGGGTCAAGGATGCAGAACGGGATAACATCTATGATGAATACAAGGACCGGAAAGGGGAACTGATCAACGGATTTGTCCAGCGGTTCGAGGGAGGATCCATCATTGTAAACCTTGGCCGGGCGGAGGGCGTGATTCCCGTATCCGAACAGATCTTCAAGGAAGTGTACAAGCGGGGGGAGCGGATTCGTGCCTATATCCTGGAAGTGAAGCGGATTACAAAAGGGCCGCAGATCATTCTCTCGAGGACCCATCCCGGGTTCCTGCGGGCACTGTTCGAGGTCGAGGTTCCGGAAATCTCCGAGGGACTCATTGAACTGGTCAATGTGGCGAGAGAACCCGGGAAACGGGCGAAAATCGCCGTGCGCACCAAGGACAAGGATATCGATCCGGTGGGTGCCTGCGTCGGCATGAGGGGATCCCGCGTGCAGAGCGTGGTTCAGGAACTGCGGGGCGAGAAAATTGATATTGTTCCGTACTCCGAAGATCCGGTCAAGTTCGTCTGCAGCGCCCTGTCTCCGGCCAAGGTGGAAAAAGTGCTCATGGACGAGGAAAACCGTGCCATGGAGATCATCGTTCCTGATGATCAGCTTTCCCTGGCCATCGGCAAGAACGGGCAGAATGTTCGGCTGGCCGTCAAACTGACGGGCTGGAAAATCGATGTGAAGACGGAAGCGCTTATTTCTTCCCAGGAGGATCCGGGACACAAGGAGTTGATGGGGATTCCCGGGATGAGCGAAGAGCGGGCGGAACAGCTTTATGAACACGGTTTCAAGACCGTGGCGGCTCTGGCTGCCGCGGATCCGGAGGCGATCTCCGCGCTGCCCGGTATGGATGTTCAAGTGGTGGCCCAATGGATTGAAGAAGCGGGAAGGATGATCACGCAGGGTACTGTCGCCGGAAAAAGCGAGTGATCAAAGACCCAACAGGGTGTTTTCCTCTGTTTGGACTTCGTCGGAGGAAGTCGGGATGTCGAAGAAGAGGGTATACGAGCTGGCGAAGGAACTGGGCCTGGACAACAAAGAGCTCATTTCCCGCCTTGAAAAGATCGGTGTCATCGTGAAATCTCACTCGAGCACGCTCGAGGAGGCGGACCTGGAGAGGATCCAGAAAGAATTGCTGGCGCCGGAGCCTCGGGAGGTTGTGGAGCAGCGGATCAAGTCGACCGTGATCCGGCGACGTGCGATACGAACGGCTGCGGAAGAGGAACCTGCTGCAGTGTCCGAGCAAACGGCTGTGGAAGCGGAAGCTGGAGTGGAAGCGGAAGCAGAAGCAGAAGCAGAAGCAGATGAAGTGCCCGCAGCGGCCGTGCCGGAGCCCGCCGAACCGCGGCAATCTGCGGCTGCACCAGCCACACCGCCGGAGCCGCTTGAAAAGGAAGCCGAACCGCTTCCGGAACCCTTGCCTGCAGCCACGGAGCCGGCCGCTCCTCCGGTGGGGGAAAAGAAGCCGGAAAAGCCTCCGGAGATTCCCTCCCGCGGCACGACTGCCACGGTTATTTCCAGGCCCGCCCCAGGTGAGATCCGAAAGCCGTTTGTGAGGCGGGAACCGGTTCCGCCGAGGCAGGCCCCTGCCGCACCGGGAGCACGAAAAGAAGCGCCCCGCAGGCCCGATCTCAAAGTGACGAGGGATGTTCCCCCGGCGGCTCCCCCAGCGGGCGGGGCACCGGACAAGAAACCGAAATGGGTCGCCGACAAGAAGAAAAAGACCATTGAAGTGGTCATGGGCGAACAGCCGGGTCTGAAGAAGAAGTCCATGGCTCGTAAGTCCCTTGACCGGCGGGACATCCGGCAGGAACTGGAACTTGATGAACGGGCATCACGCTGGCGCGATGAAAAGAAAGCCACCGTTGTCCGCATGCAGAAGCCCCAGATCACGGTTCCCAAGGCAAGCAAGCGGCGGATCAAGGTGATGGAAGCCATCACCGTCGGGGAGCTGGCAAAGAAAATGGGCGTCAAGGCCAGCGAAGTCATCAACAAGCTGATGGGGTTGGGGCTGATGGCGGGGATCAATCAGTCCATCGACTTCGACACGGCGGCGCTGATTGCAGGTGACTTCGGATATCAAGTGGAAGCGGCCGCTTTTGATTACGATGAAACCATTCAGCGTCCCGAGACGGCTCCGGCGAATCTGAAGCCGCGGGCCCCTGTCGTGACGATCATGGGGCACGTCGATCACGGAAAGACGTCTCTCCTGGATGCGATTCGCCAGACCAACGTGATTGATGGAGAGGCAGGCGGAATCACCCAGGCGATCGGTGCCTATCACGTCCACATCAAGGACCGGGACATCGTATTCCTGGACACGCCCGGCCACGAAGCGTTTACTGCCATGCGCGCCCGTGGAGCCCAGGTTACGGACATCGTTGTTCTCGTGGTTGCCGCCGACGACGGCGTCATGGAACAGACCGTGGAGGCCATCAATCATGCCCGGTCCGCCGGCGTTCCCATCATGGTGGCCATCAACAAGATCGACAAGCCGAATGCCGATATTGCGCGGATCAAACAGGGGCTGACGGAATACAACCTGGTTTCAGAGGAATGGGGCGGGGATACGATCTTCTCGGAAGTATCCGCGAAAAAACAGGAGGGTATCGAGGAACTCCTGGAAATGATTCTTCTCCAGGCGGACGTTCTGGAACTGAAAGCCGATCCGGATCAGTCGGCCCGGGGTATTATCATCGAGTCAACGCTCGACCGTGGACGCGGGCCCGTGGCGACCGTCCTGATTCAGGAAGGCACGCTGAAAGAAGGGGACACCTTTGTTTCCCGGACGGAATTCGGACGGGTCCGGGCTATGATCGACGACCAGGGACGCCGGGTGAAGGAAGCCCCACCCTCCATGCCCGTTGTTGTCATCGGTTTTTCCGGCGTTCCCCACGTAGGGGCAGAGTTTGTGTGCGTCGAAGACGAGAAGAAGGCCAAAGGCATCAGCGAATACTGGTTGCGCAAGGAACGGGAGAGAGAACTTTCCTCCACGTCCAAGATCACACTGGAGCAGTTATATCAAAGGATGAAGGAAGGCGTGAAAGAACTCAACGTCATCCTGAAGGCCGATGTCCAGGGATCCGTCGAGGCCCTGGCGGACGCGCTCAACAAGCTCGGGACGGATGAAATCAAGGTCAAGATCATTCACAGCTCCACCGGCACCGTGACGGAGACGGACGTCATGCTGGCCTCTGCTTCCAATGCCATCATCATCGGTTTCAATGTCCGGCCCGATGCGCGGGTTGCCGAACTCGCGGAAAACGAAGGCGTCGAGATCAAACCTTACGACATCATCTACAATGTTATCGCCGATATGAGGGCGGCCATGGAAGGACTCCTGGAGCCCGAGTTCCGGGACGTGGTCCAGGGGCATGCGGAGGTACGCCAGCTCTTCCGGATTCCGAAGGTGGGAACGATCGCCGGCAGCCATGTTTTGGACGGCAAGATATCCCGAAACGCGCAATTGCGGCTTCTGAGGCAGGGGGTTGTTCTTTACGACGGCCGATTCGCTTCCCTCAAGCGGCTGAAGGACGATGTCCGCGAAGTACAGAGCGGATACGACTGCGGCATTGGCATCGAAAACTTCAATGACCTTCGGGAAGGGGATGTAATCGAAGCCTACGTGAAGGAGCGGGTCGAGCGGAAACTGTAGGAAGACACGGCCAGGAAAACATTCCCGACGACAGGAACGAAGATGGTCATCGGATCCGGAATCCTGGAAATCCTGATTCCCGACAGCCGGTCCCTCAAGGACAAACGGGGAGTCCTGAACCGGATCCTCAAGAGAACGCAGAATACGTTCAATATATCCATCGCCGAGGTGGGCCTGCAGGATTTGTGGGGGCGGGCGAGAATCGGGTTCAGCATCGTCGGCAACGATCGGGCATATGTGAACCGGAAGATCGACATGGTGCTGAATTTCATCCAGGAACAGCAACTGGCCGAAATTCTGCAGACCATGATCGAAATAACCAGTGTGTCGGAGCGGATGTCCCCCGCACTCTACGAGGAGCGGAAATATGCAGCCCTTCAAGAGGGCACAGAGGGTGGCGGACCAGATCCGGATGGAGATATCTGAGATCCTCCGCCGTCAGATCCGTGATCCGAGGATCGGCTCCGTTACCATCACGGATGTCCGTGTGACGGATGATCTTCGCCTGGCTCGGATTTTCTTCGTCGAACTCGGCAAAGATAATGTGGCCGCCGAGACCTGGGAAGGACTTGAAAGCGCCGCCGGTTTTCTGAAACGGGAGCTGGGGCACCGGCTCCATCTTCGCTACGTGCCGGACATCGTTTTCAAGCACGACCCGTCTTTTGCATACGGGAGCCGGATCGAGGGATTGCTCAGGGAGATTCATCAGAGAGACGCGGAGCACGATGCAGAAGATTCTTGATATCATCCGCCGGGGACGGTCTTTTCTCGTCGTCGCCCATGCCCGGCCCGATGGAGACTCTGTCGGATCCATGCTGGCGCTTTACCATATGATGAAGAGCGCCGGGAAGGAGCCGCTTGTATATTCCCAGGACGACATTCCGGAAAACTACCGCTTTCTGCCGGGTTCCTGCGATGTCGTGTTCGATCTTCCGGCCGGCCGGATTTATGATGCCGTTTTTCTTCTCGACTGCAGCGAACTGGACCGGGTTGGAGACCGCTGGGAGGAAATCAGCAAGGCCGGTCCGCTTGTCAATATCGATCACCACATTTCCAATGACCGGTTCACGGATGCGTTCCTCATCGACACCCATGCCAGTTCGACGGCCGAACTCCTTTATCGGCTGGCGGTCGCCCTGGGGTGGAGCCTGTCAAAGGAAGCCGCCGACTGCCTTTACACGGGAATCCTGACTGATACGGGGGGATTCTGTTACGGCAACACCGGCCGGGACAGTCTGTTCGCGGCGGCGGATCTGGTGGCCAGAGGGGCCGATCCGCAATGGGTTTCCGAGAATGTGTATGAAAGCAAGCCCCTTGAAAAAATCCGGCTCCTGGCGAGGGCGATGGCGGCCATGGAGTTTCAGCTCGACGGAAAGGTCGGACTGATGGTTGTGACGCTGGCCGATTTTGCCGCCTCCGGAGCGCTCTTCGAGCATACGGAGGGCTTTGTCGATTTCCCCCGGGGTATCAAAGGGGTGCAGGTATCCGCTTTGTTCACGGAGGTCGCGGAGCGGTCGTACAAGCTCAGCCTGCGCTCCAAGGGCAGGGTCAATATCGAGCGGGTGGCCCGGTCTTTCGGCGGCGGGGGCCACATGAATGCCGCTGCCTGCCGGTTGGAGGGCGAACTGGCGGATGTCCGGCGGCGGGTCCTGGAGGAGATCGAAGCGGTCCTGTCGGAATGAATGGTGTCGTAGTCGTGGACAAGCCGGCGGGAAGGACGTCTCATCGCGTCGTTCAGGATGTGAGGAGGACGCTGGGCATCCGGAAAGCGGGCCATACAGGGACCCTGGATCCGCTTGCCACGGGCGTTCTTCCGGTGTGCCTGGGGGAGGCGACAAAACTGGTCCCTTTTCTGATGGAGGGAAACAAGGAATACCGGTCGACGCTGCTCCTGGGGACAACGACGGATACCCTTGACAGCGACGGAAGGATCCTTTCAGAACGGGAGGTTCATGTTTCACCCGCAGACGTTATGGAAGCAATCCCCCGGTTCGTAGGCCGGATCCGGCAGGTGCCCCCCGTGTACTCCGCCATCAAACTGCAGGGGGAGCCTCTCCACCGGAGAGCCAGGCGGGGGGAAGCCGTTTCGTCGCCTCCCCGATGGGTGGATATCTACCGTCTCGATGTCGAAGAGATTCGGCTTCCGTACCTGACCCTGCGGGTTGAATGCTCGAAAGGGACCTATATCCGGTCTCTGTGTGCAGACATTGGAGAAGTCCTTGGCTGCGGAGCCTGCATGACAGAGTTGCGACGCCTTCGAAACGGCCCATTTGCGGTTGAAAATGCCGTGTTTTTCGACGGCATGACAAGGGAAGAGGCCCGGAGTGCCCTGCTGGAGGCCGTGATCCCCATGGCGGAAGCCTTGGGGAGCTGTGCCCGTGCCGTTACCGTTGACGCGAATGAGGAGGGGAGAATCCTGGATGGCGGACAGCCCAGGGTGGATGCGCTCCGGGGGGTTGATATCCCTTTTCTTGCCCCCGGAGATATGATAAAAGTATTGAATGTGCAAGGAGAACTGGTCGCCGTTGCCGAGATGCTTTTTTCTTCGGAAGAGCTGTTGACCGAAAAGGGAGATGTTCAGGCGGCGAGGCTCCTGCGAGTATTTCATCCGTCCAGCATAGACCGAAATCAGTGAAAGAGGGAGGATACAGAGGTGTTAGATACGGAGAAGAGAAAAGACATCATCAAGAGCTACCAACTCCATGAGGGAGACACCGGTTCCCCGGAAGTGCAGATTGCCCTCCTCAGTGCCCGCATCGAGTATCTGACGGAGCATTTCAAGATGCACCAGAAAGATCACCATTCCCGCAGGGGGCTCTTGAAGCTTGTCGGCCAGCGGCGGAGACTGCTGGATTACCTGAAGAAAAGCGATGTGGATCGCTATCGAAGCATCATCTCCCGGCTGGGTCTCCGGAAGTAATGCGCGGTCCAACAACCGTGCCGCCGATCCCGGAAACGGGGGAGGAATGCATGGGATCCTTACATTCCTTGCCCGATCAAGGATCGACTGAAAATGAGGAAGAATACGATGAGTCAAGTATTTAGTACAGATTTTGCCGGAAGACCGATTTCGGTCAAGGTGAATTACATGGCGGGCCAGGCCAACGGCAGTGCGCTCGTCCAATATGGAGACACGGTTGTTCTCGTGACAGCCGTGGCTGTCAAAAGCAGGAGGGAGGGGCTCGATTTTCTACCCCTCACAGTAGATTATCAGGAAATGACTTCTGCGGCCGGAAAGATTCCCGGCGGCTTCTTCAAGCGTGAAGGACGTCCCAACGAAAGGGAAGTTCTTACCTCACGCATCATCGACCGTTCCGTTCGTCCCCTTTTCCCAAAGGGATATGTTTACGAAACCCAGATCGTGGCGACGGTGCTGTCGGTGGACAACGAGAACAATCCGGATGTAGCGGCCATGCTGGGTGCCTCGGCAGCCCTGGAAATATCGGACATTCCTTTCAAGGGTCCCGTTGGTGGGGTCCGGGTGGGAAGGATCGACGGCCGGTTTGTCTGCAATCCGTCACAGGAGCAGATGACCCAAAGCGATTTCAGCCTTTTTCTCGTCGGACGAAAGGTCACTCCAGGTACCGGCGGAAAGCCCTACGATATAAACCTTGTCATGCTGGAGGGGGAGGCCAGGGAAGTCGCGGAAGACGTGTTGGTGGATGCCATACAATGTGGCTTGGACGAACTGGCG
Source organism: uncultured Syntrophaceae bacterium (assembly GCA_964641935.1). GTDB lineage: Bacteria > Desulfobacterota > Syntrophia > Syntrophales > PHBD01 > PHBD01. The sequence goes on along the minus strand of CAZXMK010000001.1, from coordinate 25,487 downwards.
GCGGTGATTGATCTTCAGGACAAGATGCGGGAAGCCATCGGTCAACCGAAGCGGGTAATTGAACCGCCGAAGGTGGATGAAGCGCTTGCACTGCGGATCAAGGAACTGGCCCTGCCTGGATTGCAGCAGGCCTATGTGACGCCTGGGAAGCATGACCGTTATGCCCAACTGGATGCCCTGAGGGACGCCGTTCTGAAGACGGTTACAGAAGAAGATGAGGCATCGGCGCCGCAGGCCCGGGGGATCTTTGAGGACCTGGAAAGGCAGGTCCTGCGGGGCATGATCCTGGGACAAAAGAAGAGAATCGATGGCCGTGCTTACGATGAAATCCGACCGATATGGTCGGAAACGGGCATCCTGCCGAGAGCGCATGGTTCGGCCCTGTTCACAAGGGGTGAAACCCAGGCCTTGGCCTCCCTGACGCTGGGTACTTCGTCCGACGAACAAAGACTCGACTTCATCATGGGTGAGGAGTTCAGGTCCTTCCTTCTGCACTACAATTTCCCGCCCTACAGCGTGGGTGAGGCGAGACCGCTGAGAAGCCCGGGCCGTCGGGAGATCGGACACGGGAATCTGGCGCGGCGAGCCTTGGTGCCGGTATTGCCATCGTCAGAGGAATTCCCCTACACGATTCGGATCGTTTCCGAGATCCTTTCATCGAATGGCTCGTCTTCCATGGCCACCGTTTGCGGGGGCATTCTGGCCCTCATGGATGGCGGTGTTCCTGTTAAGGATGTCGTGGCCGGCATTGCCATGGGCCTCCTGAAGGAAGGGGAAGATGTGGCGGTTCTGTCGGACATCCTGGGCGACGAGGATCATGCGGGTGACATGGACTTCAAGGTCTGCGGGACCAAGAACGGCGTCACGGCGCTGCAGATGGACATCAAGATCGACGGCCTCACGGAGGCAATCCTCCGCCAAGCTCTGCAGCAGGCCAAGGAAGGCCGCTTGCATATCATCGGAAAACTGAAGGAGACGCTCTCCCAGGCCAGAAGCGACATTTCCATTTATGCCCCGAGAATCACGACCGTGAAGGTTCGCCCGGAACGGGTGCGGGATGTTATCGGGACGGGCGGGAAAAACATCCGCCAGATTATAAGCGAAACGGGTGTGACCATCGACGTGGAAGACGACGGGACCGTGACAATTGCCTCCATCGACGCCGAGGCTTCGGCCCGTGCCGTGGCCATGGTGAAATGGCTGACCGAGGATGCGGAGATCGGCAAGATATATCGGGGAACGGTGAAAAAGATCGTCGATTTCGGTGCCTTCGTCGAAATTCTGCCGGGGACTGAAGGCCTGATTCATATCTCCCAACTGGCCAAGGAACGGGTGAACAAGGTGACCGACATCCTCCAGGAAGGGGATGAAGTCATGGTGAAGGTCCTGGAGATCGACAAGGCCGGAAAAATCCGTCTCAGCCGCAAGGAAGCCCTGTGAAAGCATGATCCGGAAAAGCATTCTCGATAACGGCATCCGGGTCGTGTCGGAGAGCATCGACCATGTCCGGTCGGTCACGATAGGGGTATGGGTTCAGTGCGGGACGCGGTATGAAGATGGATTGACCAATGGCATGTCTCACTTTGTGGAGCACATGCTTTTCAAAGGGACCCGGAAGCGATCCGCCTTCGACATCGCATCGGCCATCGATTCGGTTGGAGGCGTCCTCAATGCCTTTACAGGCAAAGAACTGACGTCCCTCTACGTCAAGATCCCCGATTACCATCTTCCCATGGCGATCGATCTTCTGGCGGACATCCTCCAGGAATCGGTTTTCGATCCGGAGGAGATCCAGCGTGAGAAATCGGTCGTTCTCCAGGAAATTCATATGCTGGAGGACACACCGGACGAGCAGATCCACGATTTCTTCGAAGCTCTCTTCTGGGACGGGCATCCGCTCGGGCTTCCCGTACTGGGGACAAAGGAGAGAGTCCAGGACTTCAGCAGGGAGTCCCTGACGCAGTTTTTCTCCCCGCGTTACCGGGGGGAGAATCTTGTCATCTCGGCGGCCGGGCGGCTGGAGCATGAAGCGCTGGTTCGCCTGGTGAAGTCCTCCTTTTCAGGACTTCAACGAGATGCCGTCCGGGAGGTGACGAATGTTCCCATGATCACTCCCCGGATAGGATCCCTGGAGAAAGACCTGGAACAGGTGCATCTGATTATCGGCACACCGGCACCATCATCCATCGATCCGAGACGATACGCCGGCTTCCTGATGAATGCCGTTCTCGGCGGGAGCATGAGCTCCCGGCTTTTTCAGGAAATCAGAGAGAAACGGGGATTGGCATATGCCGTTCATTCCTACCTGACCCCCTATCTGGACACGGGCATGCTGGGCATATACGTGGGAACAAGTGACAGCAAGGTCCGGGAAGTAGTCGGGGTGGTTCTGGATGAGATGCTGCGTCTGGCCAGTGATCCTTTGACAGACCAGGAGCTCCGAGGGGCCAAGGAACTGATCAAGGGCAACTTCCTCCTGAGCATGGAAAGCACCGATAACCATATGACCAGGCTGGCAAAAAACGAAATCTGTTTCGCCCGGCAGATTCCACCGGAAGAGACCGTTTCAGCCATTGATGCCGTGGAAAGCCTGGATGTCCTGGAACTTGCCCGGGAATTGTTCAATCCCGACAAGATCTCGGTAGCGGCAACGGGAAAGGTTTCCGAAAAGGACCTGACCCTTTCTATTCTCCATCAGTGATCACATACGTCTGACATGGAAATCCTGGAACTGGCCATTCAGCGTCTCCCTGGTGGTGTGGGACTCCCATTTCCATGCTATATGACCATGCATTCCGCAGGGATGGATATTCACGCGGCAGTGACAGGGGATACGGTCATCCAGCCGGGAGAAAGAGAGAGGATCCCCTCCGGATTTGCCATCTCCCTCCCTGCAGGTTTCGAGGCTCAGGTTCGACCCCGCAGCGGACTGGCTATCAACCACGGAATAACACTCGTGAATACCCCGGGTACAATTGATGCCGACTACCGGGGAGAGATCGGTGTTCTCCTCATCAATCATGGCCATGCCCCCTTCACCGTTCGAAGGGGGGATCGAATCGCGCAACTCGTTGTGCAGCGGGTGGCCAGGGTGATCTGGGTTGAGCGGGGACACCTCGATTCCACCCTTCGGGGGGAAGGCGGTTTCGGCCATACGGAGTGAGGGTGGAAACATGAAGAAGCATCGGGTTGCCAAGAGCTATCGGGAGATCAACGATCGAATCCGCCAGGGACGGGCTGTGGTTGTTACGGCGGAAGAGATGATCGATATCGTGGACCGCCATGGGGACGTCGAGGCGGCCCGGCGGGTCGATGTGGTAACGACCGGTACGTTCAGCCCCATGTGTTCATCCGGTGCGTTTTTGAACTTTGGGCACACTTCCCCAAAAATCAAGGCTTCCAAGGTATGGCTTAACGACGTGCCGGCCTATGCCGGAATCGCCGCAGTGGATTGTTACATCGGGGCGACGGAGGTGGTGGAGGGCGATCCTCTCAACAGTGTGTACCCGGGTGAGTTCAACTACGGCGGCGGCCACGTGATGGAAGACCTGGTTGCAGGAAACCTGATCCGGCTGCGGGCTGAATCCTATGGAACGGACTGCTATCCCCTCCGCAAGTTCGAGAAAAACATCACCGTTCATGACCTCAGAGACGGGATTCTTTTCAATCCCCGGAATGCGTATCAGAACTACAGTTGCGCCGTGAATCTTTCGGACCGCACGATCTACACCTATATGGGGATGCTGCGACCCCGGGCAGGGAATGCGAATTATTCGACATCCGGCCAACTCAGCCCGCTCTTTAATGACCCTTATTACCGGACCATAGGTATCGGTACACGCATTTTCCTGGGTGGAGCCCAGGGATTCTGTGCCTGGCCCGGGACCCAGCATAATCCGAATGCCATGAGGGCGAAAAACGGTGTGCCTCGGGAGGGGGCTGGGACAATTGCAACAATTGGAAATCTGAAGGAAATGTCTCCGGATTGGATCGTCGGCGCAAGCATTCTCGGGTACGGCGTATCCCTTTTCGTAGGGATCGGTATTCCGATTCCTATCCTGAACGAAGAAATGGCTCGTTTCACATCGGTCCGGGATGAAGAGATCGTTACACAGGTTTATGACTATGGGATGGATTATCCGAAAGGGGCAGCTAAAAGCCTGGCGGAAGTGAATTACAAGGACCTCCGGAGCGGTTCGGTTCGGCTGTTTGAGAAAGACGTGCCGACGGCGCCGTTGTCCAGTATGTATAAAGCAAGAGAAATTGCAGTCATCCTGAAGGATTGGATCGAGCGGGGAGATTTTTTGCTCGGCGAACCTCAACAGAGCCTGCCAACGGTGGATGTTCAATAAGCATTCCATCTTACCCTTTGCCTTACATATTTTGACCAATTGTAAGTTCCAACTCAATCATTTTATCCGTAATTTGATTTTATGTTGCAAAGCGTTTAAATTTGCTTTATATTTCCTATCCAAATTGCGTAACGAAATACCTGTCTCAATCTGAATATTATGCGGGTAGGTAGGTATCTTTTCGTATTCATAATGTTTATGGCGATTCTCATCACCTTCGGAAACCGGGGGTTGCTGGATAATTACAGGATGGGCAAGAAGCTGGCAGCCATCCAGCAAGCGAATGAGAATATCGTACAAGAGAACAGGGAGTATCAGAAGAAAATCGATTTGCTGAAAAACCATCTGGGTTACATTGAGATGGTGGCCCGCAATGAGTTGGGCATGGTGAAGAAAGGAGACGTTGTATATCGATTTCCGAAATAAGTGAGACGGAAATAGCCCGCTTGCCGGCATGACCGGCAGGAGGAAAGTGACGAACCCATTTCTTTTGTGGTGATCCCATGTTCGATATCAGAAACTTGTTTGCAGGAAAGAAACAGGTTGTGGGACTGGATATCGGGTCCAGTTCACTGAAACTGGTGGAAGTTCTGGATTCCGCCGATGGATATCTTTTAAATCACTTTTCTCAGATCCCCCTTCCCAGAGGCATTATCGTCGACGGCTTGCTGGTCGACCAGAGAGCCCTCACCGAAAAAGTTAAAGAACTGTTTAAAAATTCCGGCTGCAGCAAGAAAGCGATTGTTACATCCCTGTCCGGCCATTCCGTGATCGTGAAGAAAGTCAATTTTGCCACCATGGAAGAGGAGGAACTTCGCGAGCTGATCCGGGATGAAGCAGCCAAGTACCTTCCCTTCGACAACATGGATGATATCAATTTTGACTTCGAGATCCTTGGGGCCTCCGAATACAATCCGAACCAGATGGATGTTCTTATTGTTGCCGCCAAGAAAGAGGCGGTCAACAGCTTCGTGGATGCCCTTATGGACGCGGGCCTCTCCGTGGCAATCATGGACGTTGATTCCTTCGCCCTGGAGACCATGTACGAAGAGAATTACGACTATCAGGAAAACGAGATGGTCGTTATTGTAAATATTGGGGCGACCATCACCAATATAAGCGTCATCAAAAGCGCAACCTCTGTTTTTACACGCGATTTCACGCTTGGAGGGAATGCCGTAACGGAGGCGATTCAAGAGCGGTTCGGGTTGACGTTCGAAGAAGCGGAACAGGTCAAGGCCGGGAAGATGGCCTTCGACGACGCTGCCCGACGTGAGGTCATGGCCAGTCTTCTTTCCTTTGCAGAGCCCCTGATCCTGGAGATTGAACGATCCATTGAATATTTTCAGTCCTCTTATGGAGGCGCATCCATTAAGAAGATCATTCTTTCCGGCGGAGGAGCCAACCTGCCGGGACTAGCTGGAGAACTGTATCAGAGACTCAACATTGAAACCGAGATTGTCAATCCCTTCCGGAAGATCGGCATCAACAGGAAGAAGCTGGATCCGGATACCATGGATCGCATTGCCTCGATTGCCGCGGTAGGGGTGGGTCTCGCATTGAGGAGGATTGGCGACTAATGATCCGCATCAATCTGCTCCCATACGTTGAGAAGAAGAAAAAAGAGGACACGAAAGCGGAGTTGTTCGTTTATGCCGGAGTTATTCTCCTGTTTCTTGTCCTCCTGGGTTCCGTGGCTGCCTACATGATCATAACAACGAGCGGCCTTGAATCGGATATTGCAAATAATGAACAAAGACTTGCGGTTCTGAACAAAATTGTCGGCGAGGTGGAAACGTTCAAGGCCGATAAGTCGCTGATGGAGAAAAAACTCTCCATTATCCAGAAGCTGGAGGAGAACCGTCTTTATCCCGTGCGAATGCTGGACCAGTTTACATCCCTGGTTCCGGTAAAAGAGATTTGGCTCGAAAAGATTACAGAAGCAGGGACGAATCTGACCATCGAGGGAATGGCCGTGGACAGTATTGCCGTTGCCAGATTCATGAAAAGTCTTGAAACGGCTTCATTCATCAAGTCTGTCGATCTCGTCTCATCTAAGCAGAAAGATCTCACCGGCCGTAAACTGCAGCAATTCACCCTGAAGTGCATCACCAGAAGGAGCATGTGAGCCATGGCCCTGTCGTCCCTGGAGGATCTGAAGAAGTTGTCCATGCCGGCAAAGATCGGAATTCTTTGCGCGGTCCTTCTCCTGCTGGGGTATTTTTTCTGGTTCTTTTACATGGAAGGCGCTCTGGAGAAGAAGAAGGGACTGGAAGAAAAGAAGGCGACCCTGGATCAGCAGATTGACGAGAAAGACCGTATCGCCAAGCAGAGGGATAAGTTCATAAAGGAAGTGCAGGCCCTCAAGGAGGCATACCAGCTGGCTCTTACCAAGCTTCCGAACCAGCGAGAAATCCCCGGACTTTTCCTGGCTGTTGCGGAAGCCGGAAAGGAGGCGGGGGTTGAGTTTGTTCTCTTTGAACCGAAGGCTCCGGAGAAGAAAACAGAGACACAGCCGCAGGTCGTCCAGAATCTGAAGCCTTCCGACCAGCGGGCGGAACAGAAGACTCCGGATGCAAAGGCGGGGCAGCCGGCCAAGGGAGCAAAGGGGAAACAGGCTGAGCCGGTATCGTTTTATGAGGAAATCCCCGTAAAGGTCTCCGTGAACGGCCCGTTTCACAGTGCGGCCGTCTTCTTCGACAAGGTGGCCAAGCTTCCGCGAATCGTGAATATCGAGGAAATAACCATGGGAGAGGGAAAGGATCTTAAAGGTCAGAGGGTCCTTACAACATCCTGCATCATCAAGACATACATGTTTCTGGATAAAGCCGATGAAAAGAAAAAACCTTAGCTGCATGGGAATAGCCGCCTGCGGAGTGGTTTTGATGATGGCGGCCGACGGATGGACCCAGACGGCGGTGCAGCCGGTTCCGCAGCCGCAGGTTCCGGTGGAGACGTACCGGTATGTGCCGGCGGGGAAGCCGGATCCGTTCAAGCCCTTTATCGAGCTGAACAAGCCGCTGGTGGTCCAAAAGACAACCGGCCGCCGGAAAGCGGGCCCCATCTCCCCGTTGCAGAATCTGTCTCTGGAACAGTTTTCCCTGGTGGGTATTGCCGTTGGCAAAGCCAGTCGTGTCGCCATGATGGAGGATAAAATCGCCAAGAAGTTTTATCCCGTGGTGCCAGGCACGTACATTGGTCAAAACGATGGCCGTGTGGTGGAGATCCTGGCCGATCGGATCATCGTGGAAGAGAGGTTGCGAGAGGGCGGGGGAAAGGTGAAAGCGAAGCGGATTCCGATTCTGCTTCACAAGGATGAAGGGGTGAAACCATGAAGCGATTGATTGAGGGACTACTCGTCGTTTTCTTTGTACTGGCCGTCCTTCTGCCTGGAGGAAATGCCGCCGATCCGGCTGTGCTGGAAGGCATCACATTCGATCATCCGACCGGTAAGGAGCGGGTCAATATCCTGGTATCGAAACCCGCTTCATTCACGGTGGAGGAACGGGATGGAAACGTTGTGCGAATTCGGCTGGAAGGGGCTTCCGTGCCGGACAAGCTCAAGCGGACCCATGGAGCGGGAGAGTTAGACAACATCAAGAGCATTGACGCTGACGGGAAAGGGTCCGGAAGCCAAAGCTGGGTCGCTGTGGATGTCAGCCTGAAGGAGCGGGTCCCGTTCGTCGTCAGGCAAAGCGGCCGCTCCATACTTGTAGATTTCAATGTGACCACGCTGGCGTTCGCGAAGTACTCCGGACCAACCGCTAAGCCTTCCGCACCGATCGCAAAGCCGTCGGTGTCGACGAAGCCGCCGGTTTCCAGTAAGGCACTTCTTCTCGGGCAGGCACCAGCGGAACCCAAACCGGTCCAGTTCGCAAAATCTTATGATCTTGATACGACGGACGGGGAAAAGCAGAAATACGCAGGCCAGCGAATATCCATCGATTTCCAGGACGCCAATATCCGCTCCGTCTTTCGCCTTCTTTCCGAGGTGAGCGGGAAAAACATCGTGTCGGCTGAGGACATCAAAGGGACCGTGACGATTACCCTTAAGAATGTTCCATGGGATCAGGCCCTGGACACAATCCTCTCCCTGAACAGCCTGACGAAGAAGGAATCGGGTGATGTCATCTCCATCATTACCCAGGAGAAGTTGAAAAAGGAAACAGCGGACAGGAAGGCCATTGAGGAAGAACAGAGGAAATCCGAACTGGCCCGCAAGGAGGAAGAACAGAAACAGCTCGTCGAGAAGGGCCGGCTGCGGCAGGTGTCCATTGAAGCGAAGATCATCGAGACGACGGACAGTTTCATCCGGAATTTGGGCGTTCAATGGGCGGCCGGCGGTACCGGATTCGGTGCTGCAAATAACTATCCTTATGGTGTTGCGGGGGGAACCAACCCTTCCCTGCTGAAGTCTCTCGTGACGACTCCGCCCACGGGGATAGGCCTTACCAGCGAGGCCCTGGCCGTGAATTTCCTGCCCATGGCGTCAACCATAACATCTCCGACGCTCGGTATCGTCCTGGGAAGCTCCAAGGCGGTTCTGGACGTGCAGCTTGCCGCCAGTGAAACCATCAGCGAGACCCGCATTATTTCTTCTCCGAAGATCACAACCATGGACAATGTCAAGGCTATCATCAAGCAGGGGGAGGATGTACCTTACGTGACGCCGGCATCTTCAACCAGTCCGGCCACGGTATCCTTCAAGGAAGCGGTCCTGAAGCTCGAGGTGAAACCCCGGCTCACGCCGGACGGAAAGATTTCGATGGAGATCAAGGCGTCCAACGACTACGCCGACTATGCCCGGGCCGCAAGCCTGCAGAACAACCCTCCGATCAACAAGAGTGAGATCGAATCCACGGTTGTCGTGAGGGACGGGGATACGATCGTCATCGGCGGAATCATGAAAACCACGGACACGGAGGCTGTAACGGGGGTTCCATGGATCCATAAGATCCCTGTTCTGGGCTGGCTTTTCAAGACGGAAGACATCACGAAGAAGAAAACGCAGTTGCTTATCTTTGTCACGCCGAAGATCATCAATTCGACGGATACGGCTTACGTCGAGCCTGTGTCGGCGGCATCAGAAGGATAAAGGAACGCGAAGAACAGGACTCGTAGACACAAGGAAAGCCCCTTCCTGCGTCATTGTGCGGGGAGGGGCTTTCTCTTTTTATAAACGTCATGCGTTTCGGTCCACTCGTGATGTCGGTCTATCAGCGACAGGGTAGCGCCGATGTATTCCTTATATAATGGAATCGATTCTGGACGCTGTCCCTTAAGGAAGCCCGTTCGCAGGCAACCGTGTCCTGGTGTGCGTAGCAGAAAAGTTCCGGCGGATGGATTCCTTGATGGGTGCATGCCGCAACACTCAATGATGATTGACAGGATGAAGGAATCAAAGGGGAGTCGAGAACAGAGGGTTCGGCGGCGGAAATGGAGACGTACCTTCCTTTATCCGGACAGTCTCAAGAGATGACAGACGCAATACATGCGAAAAGGGGACAGACTCGATATGTCTGCCCCCTTTCTCATGTTTGGATATTGGACTTTCGAATCCGGTCTCTGGTTAGATGGATCGCTATTGCAGGCGCCGGTCTCTCCAATAGAGCATGTTTGTCCGGTTGGAAGGCGATACGGGATTGATGTTTGCCCGCATTGTACTGGCGCCTGTTCCGGCACCGCCGCTGACGGTCACGTAGAGATCCGGTACCGGCGACGACCCTGGCTTTAAGGAAATGACAGGTGCTGAGGGGATCCCCACGCCGAGTGTGATGCTGCGGGCTGTTCCAGTACTGGTCGTCAGGGCTGCACCGCCCGTTGTGTAGTTCACACCGTAGAGTGTGGCAGTGCCCGCCTGGGAACAGATGTCGTTTCCGACCGGGGGCGTATAGGATGTGAAATAAACGACGCCTCCATAGACCGTGGGGTCGGCCAGCATCTTTTCACCCTGGCCGGCGAGGTTGATGTACCACCCTTTCTTTGTGGTCGAGGCGGTGTCGTAGGTTCCCGTTGTAATATTGTCCAGGTCATTGATCGCGTATGATGTCGTCCGGTCATTGTCCTTGAGGCCGAAGAATTTTTCCTGTGCGTTGGACGCCGTCGGATCCGACTTGTCACCCGTGCCCCAGTATATCCAGAGGTTGTTCTGCTTGTCTTTCGCGATGGCGGGACTCGTGAAAATGGGTCTTATGGTTCCGGTGGAGGCGCCAAAAAGAAAGCTTCCTGACCAGCTCGATGTCGTGCAGTAGGGGCTGCTGGCCAAGTCCGACGCGGAGCACATCTTGAAGCGCCACATGCTTCCACCCAGATCTCCAATATAGACCGTGTCGATGAAGTTGTCGTTGTCCGTATCGACGATGGCCGGAGGTGCCGGTAGGCTGTAGTTCATGTTCGTGTTGTCCGACCGGGTGTAACTCCACAGGACGGTACCGTCCGCCAGGTCGATGACGTAGAATCCCTTGCCCCGGGCATCGCAGGTGCCGCCGCCGGAGCAGTCGGATGCATTGTAACCGCCCCCGATGAACCCCACCCATTTCTCATTGCCCAGGACGCTGACGCGCCCGATCTGCATGCGGCTCCAGGGATCTCCCAGGTATGGTGCCTGAGTGCTCGTGGGCATGATGCGCCACAGGTATGTCGGGGTCAGCGGATTCGTTACGTTCAAAGCGTAATAACCGCAATAATTGGAGTACGTTGTGCTGTAGGTTGAGTTGAAGCCGGTGTCACAGGAAGCGGATGAACTCCAGAGGGTCGAACTACCGCCTCGTCCCAGGCCGAATACGAGGATGGTCTTCCAGTCGGTCGACGTCTTGCTGGTGCCGTCGCCGCTGCCTGTCCAGTATTCGGACACGGTTACCTGCCCGTCTACGTAATAGGCGTGTGCCAGCAGGGTGGGATGGGACGAATGGGCGAGGGACTTGAGGCGGTACATGAAATTGGGAGGAATGAAGCTCCAAGCCTCCGAACCGTCGCTTGTCTTGAAAGCATGCATCTGGGCGTCGTTGGCCCCGGCGAGGATGACACGGTTCCCGATAGCGGACGTCCTGGCGTGGCCGGAGCGGAACGTGGAGAAAGCGTTGTTGGCGTCACGGGTGTCGTTGAAAAAGGATGATGGAGTGCTGATGGTGATCGGATTGGAGCGGAACACGTCCCCAAGCTTCCAGTAATCGAAATTGTATGCCGATTCACCCCGCAGATATCCCACGATCATGTTCCGTTCCGCGTCGGAATCGGCGTTGAAATAGCTTCTGGCGATGCTTGTTGTAAAAGACGTCAGGGCTCCTCCCACGTATGTGTACATGGTCCGGGTGTCGGCCCCCCTCGACTGGAGAATGGTTCCTGCATCCCAGACCACGCTGCCGACGCTTCCGTCGGTGTTGATGTTGTATTTCTTCAGGTGTCCAAGCCAGAAGGGATCGTTTGTAACGGGTTGGAAGGAGCCTTCATAGATGTAGTTTTCGTCCTGCGTCCGGGTCGACTGGACGGAGGCCTGTGAAAAGGAATAGGTGGCCTCGCGAATGATCGTGAAGGCCGCTTTCAGGGCTGTGGAGAGTTCGGCCGGGTTCGAGGCGATGAAGGCATACCCGGAGAGGGACAGTTCACCGGGATCGTTGGGGGAGTAGTAATGGCCCTCTTCACCGGTGAGGGTGTGGTAACAGATGGAATTCGCCGCATTGTAATCCGCCGTGGCGAGGCATTGGCTGCCACTGGTGACCGTTACGGTCGTACATGGGGATGTCACCTCGGTGTAGGCTGTCGGGTCTCCCGTATTGGTCGCCTGGGGGTTGTCGGTGCCGCCGAGGTAGGCGGCCCAGTTCAGGGTGTTCTTCAGGTAGTGGGGCATGGCTGCCCCGAATCCGATCACGAAGGTGCGGTAGCCGGCGGCGGAAAGCGCCCGCGCTTTTTCCGCGAAGGCCCTCCGGCGCTTATATTGGTCTTTCTGTGTTTCAGAGCCGTCACCGCTACAGGCAAAGGTGTCGGCACCGTCGGTGATCAGGAGGGCGAATTTCGAGCGGCAGAGGGCCGCGCTGTCCGTATTTTTGTGGTAATCCAGATAGGCCTTCGCTTCCGTCAGGGCGCCCGCCAACGGCGTTCCGCCGGTGGCGGATGCGCCGGAGATGGTAGAGCTCGATCCGACATCGGTGGTCGAGCAGCTTGAAGTTTTGCCGCAATAGATGGAGCTGTATTTGGTGTCGATGGATTTCAGGACTTTATTGCAGCCGCTTGAGTAATCGCCGCTTTCGTCGGAGCCGCAATTGTAGTAGCGCATGTAGCCGAGACGGATTCCGAGGCTGTTGGAGTCTTGAAGGTTGATGGTATTGTCCCCGTTGTCATCCAGGATTTCGAAGAGCCCCCGTTTGGCGATGGCGAGGCGGCTGCAGTCGGTTGTGTAACCCGTCTGGCTTGTCTTGTAAAAGGGTCCGCTGCAAGTTGAGTTTCCATATTTGGGAACACTGGAGGTGCTGATGGTGCACGCCGTTGTATGTCCTGTGCCGGAGTCGTTGTAATATGCCGCACTGGATGTACAGGAGGATGCATACATTGTCTCCCCGGCGGCCGTCCAGTTCATGCTTCCCGAAAGGTCGAGAATGATCAGGGCGTCCGGCGCCAGAGAGGTGAACAGAGCGGACTCGTCCGCCTCATCCTCCTGGGCGTTTGCCGCCAGCGGCAGGACCAGGCAAACAAACAACATCAATAGAAAACACGCCGAACGCTTCATGGGTCTCCTCCGGTCTAACGGTGCATCAGGCTGATCTCCACCGGGCCGTAGCCGAGGCCGATCCCGACCGTGACGGTAGAGTTGTACGTGGTGTTCCTTCCTGTAATATCGACATTAAAACGGGCCTGTCCCCATTGTTGTCCTCCGCCGATCGCAAACCCTGCCATGGGGATGATGGAGGGGCCCGAAGTGGGTGCAACTGCGGCTCCGATGGAATAGAAGGAATTCGGGTCGTTGCTCGAATCCACCTGGGTGCTGGACGTCGTTGCCGACAGGTTTTCCGGGTCGAAGGTCTGCATGAGCCGGTGTATACCTGTCTCCACGGCGGCGAGGGCCTTTTTGTCCCCCACGGTCATCGCGCTGGTCCGCAAATCCCCCGTGGACAGGTGAATGACCAGCATGCCGATGGCCAAAAGGATCAGGCAGGCCATAATGGCCGCCACCATTGCAAACCCGCGTTCTGACGGAAAATATTGCCGATGCTTCGAATCAGTTGGCAGCATGGTTCCTCGGAGTAACACTGGTTGAGTAGACAAGGCGTCTCCTCTGGTTCGTCATGGGATCGATTTCCGCCGTCTCCACCGCCAGCGTTATGTCGATCCTCCGGATGTTCGGGATATCTGCCGGGAAGTTGACCAGTTCGGTCCCGCTCCCGTTGTAATAACGAAACACGGGAATATCCACGCCTGTGTCGTACGCACCGTTTCCGTTGACGTCATTGATGACCCGGACCGTCCGGGGGCGGCCGCTGGCTGCGGTTTCTCCGAGAAACGGCTGCGCAGTGCCGCAGTTGGTTGTCCTGGTTATATATTGGTTGGCTGCGTCATAGACGTAGGCGATCGTTTCGTTGGGATCCGTGTTGGTGTTGTTCGTAATGACGGAGTTCTCGTTAATGTCCATCTCGATCGTCATGAGATTGTTGGTCGCCGCCTGGATGCCCTGGTAGGTCTGGTTTCCACTCGCACTGAAGCAGTTACCCGGGTCGACCCAGAGATTCGTGACAACATTCGGGTTGTACGACGCCATGCGAATCTCCATGGCCATCAGTTCCAGGGCGGCGCGGGCGTCCTGCTGGGCCGTCACCTTCCGCTCGATCCCCTGGGTGGATCGCTGTGCAGTGTTGATTGCCCCGTAGATCGCCATCATGAGGATGACGGCGATGACCAGCGTGATCAGCAATTCAATGAGGGTAAAACCCTTCTGTTCTCTCATACGCTTGGACACCCCTCCGGGAATCGGAATTTCTCCTGCCTTGTGACCACCAGGCTCTCCGAGATTCCGGTCTGGTTGATCGGCCAGGTTACACGGACCGTAACCCGCCAGACGCCGGTCCCGATGTTGGTGATCGTCGTGGACACCGTGTACGTGGCGTCCCCGGCGATCGTTCCGGCCATGCCGCTGGTTTTGACGGCTGAAGTCGTGGTTCCCGCTGTCACGGCGTTGCAAGGATTCATGATCCAGGTTTCACGGGTGTCCATCTCTTTGTAGAGGATCTCCGCCGCCCGGCCCAGGAAATCGGATCGTCCGACCGTTCTCCATGCAGAGGGCTGCAGGGATAGAATGGCCAGAACGCCGATGGTGGTCAGAAAAATGGCGATGATGACCTCCGGGAGGCCGATTCCCCGCTCATTGCGTCGCAAACTGGACATAGTTCTTTCCTGTAATGTTTACTATGATCTGTGCTGTGGACCCGCGACTGTTTACAAGCGACACGTTCCCTGCCGAGGCTGTCCCTCTTGAAAAAAAAGTGATGGTCGTGCCCCCGAGTCCGAAATTGGCGGCCGTGAGGCGGATATCCGAGCCGAAGAATGTGGGAGCCTTGACTATTGCTCCCGGAGAGATCGTGTATTGATTGCCGGACACATCGAAGTTGATCGTGTAGTTCTGGCTTCCCTTGATGGCGTTTTCCCTTGCTGCGGAGAAATCCGAGGCAATCTCGCGGGCAGCGGACCGGAGATTGGCGTTTGTGACATAGCGCTGCCAGGAGTACCCCGCGATGACCGCCAGTGTGCCGATGATGGCAATGACAATCAGGAGTTCGGCGAGGCTGAACCCCCTGGGAGGGAAACCTTCGCGAGTGCTCCCGACTGCTTTAGCCTGGCAGCCGGATGATCTTCGCCGATGTAATGGTGTCATTTCTTCGAATCCAGCTTTTTCAGCAGTTCATCTTTCGGTACGGCCCCGGGAATAACTGAGCCGTCCTGGAAAATCAACGTGGGGGTTCCAAAGTCGAAAGATTGAGCAAACTGGAGATTCTTTTCCAGTTCATCCGTTGCGCAGTCAGTCCGGGGTATTTCTTTCTTTTCAAAGGCTTCATCCAGCATTTTCAGAGAGCGGTTGCAGAGGATGCTCTTTGATTTCCAGTAGGCATCCTTGTGCATGGGCAGGGGCAGAAGCTTGATGAGAAAAGCCACATCCTGTCGTTCGGTTACGATCTGATGCAGCGTCTTGTGAAGAGAGGAACAGAACGGGCAGTCGGGATCCGTAAATACAATCACTTTCTTTATTGCCTTTCCATTTCCCATCCATAAAGCATTGTCCAGAGGGATCTTGGCAACATCGACCCGGAACTGGTCCTGAATCGCATTTTTCGATATCAGGCTGAGATTGGTCATGCTGTGGGCATCGAACATCGATCCTGCGAGGATAAATTTTTTCGCATAATCGAGATAGACAATCTGCGGATTCATCTTGCTGCCGAGGGCGATTTCGCAGAAGCCGTCCACTGGACTTTTGCGATGCGAAAGGATGGACACGCCACCCGGTGCAATCTTGTCAAAAATATCATGTAAAGCAGCTTCCGTCATGGACGCGCAGGGGTCTTTTGTCGCTGGTTTGTCCTGGCCGTTTGCCGAAGCGGGCAGACTGAAAACGAGTACCAGAAGAATCAACGGGACAATTCGCCTCATGATCCGCTCAAACGATGTCATTCGCATGCTCCTTGATCTCCTATGAGGAGGGATATGATTGAAATTAGGTGAATATTCTCATATCCAAACGGCAAAATCAAGAAGCGTATCTGTAAACGAATCGGCCTCTTCGGTTTGTCTCAGGCAACGGCTTGAAGGACGATTGGCGGGATTTCCGGACAGCCGACGGGAATACCCCGGGGTTGGAAAGATGTTGTTGACTGCTGTCGCCCGGCAACCCTGCCACCATATCCTTTTCAAGACGTAGGCCGCTGGTTTTGCGTCCTGCCCTTTCGGGCAGTTTGCCTCTGCAGGCAGTGTGACAAGCCCTGCAATTGTCAGACCATCACCCCCCACATTCATTTCCACTGTACCGAAGCTACTGTAATATATGGTGTAATTATATGTATGGATTTTTCTGCAAAGGCGATCATAACCTGCTTGAAAGCAATACAACCGGGGGTTTTCACCATTTGGTCGGCATTTTCACCAAACCGCGGCTTTCTCTCTTTATCGACACGCATATCTCCTTGAGTTGTGGAGATTTCCTCCTTGACACCCCGGGGGGGCTATGCTAGCGTTCGCCGAGCCGTATTTTGTGGCTAAAAACATAAGCATTTCGAATACATTGATCGATGAAACCAGGAGACGTTCAAGGAAGCTCTCTGTTTCTGGAAGAAGCGGAACTACTGCTCGAGCAAGGTCGCTATGACAGTGCCCGTCGGCTTGCGGAAGAGAACCTGGCCCGCCTCCCGTCCGACATCGAGGGGAGAATTGTCCTCTGCCGAGCTCTACTGGGCATGGATGACCTGGACGCCGCCGAGCAGTGGATCCATGAAATTGATCGCTGGATTCGTTTCACAGCCAGAATCTATCTTGAGGCGGGTGACTCTTTTGCCAGGAAGGGACGTCTGGACGATGCAGCCCGCTTTTACCGGAAGTTCCTGTATCTTGATCCGGATGCATCCGAAGCGGAAGAGATTGCAGCCAGGATCAGTGATGCTGGCAATCCGAACCAGTCGGCGGAAAACGATTCGGACCGTCCTCATGTCCGCATCGAAGAAATTGACCGCCAGTTCTGGACTGTAACTCTGGCCGATCTTTATGCCCGCCAGGGGCATTCGGACATGTCCCGGATCGTTCTGGAAGATATCCTGAAGCGGGATCCGGATCACGAGGAGGCCAGAATGAGACTGGAAGCGCTTCCGAAAGAACATGCAGGGGGAGGCGCAGGCTCGGGGAGGAGACTGGCTGAGGAACTTGCCCGCTGGCTCAATAATATTAACAGGCTGAAATCCCATGGAACGTGAGGGCAGTTCCCACCGTAACCGGCAGGCCCGGGTCCGATCTATGCTCCCGGAGCTCCATCTCGACGGGATCGTTTTTTTTAATCTGCGTACAATCCGTTATCTTTCTGGTTTTTCCGGAAGTGATGGAGTGCTCCTGTTGTTGCCTGATCGGACGATTCTCCTGGTGGACGGCCGCTATAAAACGCAGGCGGACGGTCAGGCGGACGGCGTGGAGATCAGGCTGTTCGAGGACAAGGTAACGGGTCTCCTGGAGGCATTACCGGATGGAGGACAACGGGACTTTGGCTTCGACGCCTCCGCTCTGTCCGTGGATCTTTACCTGTCCTTGAAGAAATCCTCCGGTGACAGGAATCTTTCTCCCCTCGGAGAGGAAGTTCAACGTCTCAGGGCTGTCAAGGAGGATGGCGAAGTCGATCTCATGCGGAGGGCCGCCGCCATTTCTTCGAATTCCGTTATGGCACTTTTCCCCCGGATCGTGCCTGGAGTGAGCGAACGGGAGCTTGCTGCCGAACTTGAGTACCTGCTGCGAAAGAACGGCTCGGATGGCCCTTCTTTCCCGATCATAGCGGCTTCCGGTGAAAATTCGGCGCTTCCGCACGCTGCGCCGGGACCTCGCCGCATTCAGGACGGTGATGCCGTGATCATCGATTGCGGGTCGATCTTCGAGGGCTATTGCTCCGACGAGACCGTGACGGTTTTCGTGGGGCCATTGGACCCGGAAAAGAAAAAGGCATACACGGTTGTGAGAGAGGCTCTTCTGGAGGCGCTGGACGCAGTCCGTCCCGGTGTTCCCTGCAGGGAGGTGGACGGCAGGGCGCGTCAGAGGATTGAACGGGCCGGGTGGGGACCGTTTTTCTCCCATGGAACGGGGCATGGCGTCGGACTGGACGTTCACGAGGCGCCCCGACTGTCATCACGGTCCGATGAGGTGCTTGAAGAGGGGATGGTGGTAACGGTCGAACCGGGCGTTTATTTTCCGGGAAAATGGGGCATACGGATTGAGGAAATGGTGATGGTCCAACGCGATGGAATCGAGATCCTTTCCCGAGTTCCAAAGGAAGTGAAAATTCTGTAGCGATGCATCGTTGTGCCGGACGAGGCAATCCTTGGCCGGCTCAACAATGGAAAATTCTTACGATAGGGGCCTTTATATGAAAGTATTTCCTGATGATTTGTTCTATAGCCGGGAGCATCTCTGGGTTCGTGTCGAAGGCGACCTGGCAACGGTGGGGATCACCGATTACGCCCAGGAGAGGCTTGGTGAAGTGCATGCCATTGAATTGCCTGATCCAGAGGATGAGGTTGAACGGGATGAGCCCTTCGGTACCATTGAAGCGGTAAAGGGTGTGGTGGAGCTGATTTCTCCCGTGACGGGTGACGTCGTTCACGTCAATGAAGACCTGTCCGATGACATCGGAATCATCAACAGTGACGCCCATGATACGGGGTGGATGATCGTTGTTGCCATGAAGGATCCCGAAGAACTGGATGATCTTCTGGATGCCAGGGGATACCAGGACTTTATTGCCGAGGAAGGGGAGGCGGGCTGAGATTTCCTTGTCTTCATGGAGAATCCTTCACTATCAGGTTCACTCGGCATTCGAAAACATGGCCATCGACGAGGCCATTTTCCGTGAAGTTCAGGACCACCGTTCGCCACCGACGATCCGATTCTACGGGTGGCGTCGACCATCCATTTCCCTTGGATATTTTCAGGACCTCCACTTAGATGTCAATCTTGACGCCTGCAGACGTTTCGGAATTGACGTCGTTCGTCGCCCCACCGGAGGGAAGGCCGTCCTGCACGAGGACGATCTGACCTATGCCGTGATCGCCCGCCAGGAAGGACGTTTTGAGCCCGGAATCCTGCAAACCTACCTTGCGATAAGCCGATGCCTGGGCAGGGCTCTCAAGGACTGGGGGATCCCGGTGGATTATGCGGAATCAGGCAGGCCTTCACCAGGGGCGTTGATGAATGCTTCCTGCTTTGCCAAGCCGTCGCGCTATGAGCTGCTTGTAAACGGCCGCAAGATCTGCGGCAGCGCCCAGGCACGGTCCGGGGGGGCTTTTCTCCAGCACGGATCGATTCTGATCGGTTTCAACGCGGAAAGGACTGTGGAGATTCTCTGTACCACCGGGGATTCTGTGGCGCAGGTCCGATCGCTTTCGGATTCGGTGACCTGCATTCGTGATTATCGGCCCGCAGGGGATGAAACACCAATGACACTGAGCCGTTGCCTGGAAGATGCATTTATCCTGGAGTGGGGGATTTCTTTTACCGGATCGGACTTGACGGAAAGGGAATTGACCCTGGTGGAGCGAATCGGGCGCGAGAGGCGTCAGAAGGGTGCTCCTTCAGGAATTCCGGCAGGAGAATGAATACATGAAAACTGCGCTGTCCCTGATTCGGGATGAAGTGGCCGGCCAGCAGGCTTATTCCATCGAGGATACGCCCGCAAGAATCAAGCTGGATGCGAACGAGAACCCCTATCCGCTTCCCTCGCGGGTGCGAAGCATGCTGTTCGCTGCCATGAAGGCCGTTGACCTCCATCACTACCCGGAACCTGGTTCTCTTCGCCTCCGGAAGGCCTATGCGAAGTATTTCGGAGTCGGGGAAGACATGATCCTGATCGGCAACGGATCCGACGAGGCTATTGCAATTCTATGCACGGCCATGGCACGACCCGGTGCGGCGATCCTGATCCCGGTGCCCACATTTGCCATGTATCGGATTTCGGCTATGAATAACGGACTCCGGGTTTTCGATGTTCCCCTGGATGGACAGGGTGATCTTGATTTTAATAGGATGGAGCGGTTGTTGGAAACCGAGAAGCCGGCCATTACGTTCCTGAGTTATCCGAACAATCCGACCGGTGCCTGCTTTGATGCAGAACGGGTGGAACGCCTGATCCAGGCCTCCCCTGGAGTGGTCGTTGTGGATGAGGCATATTATTATTTTTCCGGCAGAACGTTTCTCCCAAAGCTGAGACAGTACGACCGGCTTGTGATTTTAAGAACCCTGTCCAAGATAGGCCTGGCCGCGATGAGGGTCGGTTTCTTAATCGCTGCTCCGGAACTGGTGCGGGAATTGAACAAAGTCCGTCTGCCATATAACCTGAATGCACTCTCCCAGGTTGCGGCGGCCTTCTATCTGGAACATGAAACGGTCTTTCTCGAACAGGTCGCCAGAATCCGCCGGGAACGGGAGAGGCTGATGCGATCTCTGCATTCCATCAAGGGTGTGCAGGCATATCCGACGGATGCCAATTTCATATTTTTCTGTTGCAAATTCCGAGAGGATGACATATATGATGCGCTCCTCCGGGAGGGTGTTCTTGTCAAGAAAATCGTCCGGCCGGGGGGAGCCAGCGGCATTCGCGTAACGATCGGGACGCGAAAAGAAAACGGGGAGTTCCTGAGAATTGTCAGGAGCGTTCTCGTTTCGGGCCGATAAGGAGCGTGATCTAGAATACTCGGCGTCAAAGGGTGGTTTACGGCACGATAAGGACAGATGCGCCGTACTGCCCTTTTTTTGTGCCCGATGCCCGATTCTGGCTAACCTATTGGAATAAAGAATAATATTAGGATTGCTGAGGCCGGATCAACTGGATTCGGGGAAACAGGAATGAGTAAACCATGACAAGAAAGGATGGATGGCCTTGGAAGTAAAGGTATTTGACAACGATGTGGAAAAGGCCTTGAAGATTCTCAAGAACAAGCTTTCCAAGAGCGGCTTGTTCAAGGAGCTGAAATTGCGTCGGGCCTATGAAAAACCCTCCGTAAGGCGGAAGAGAAAAGCCATCGAAGCCCGTCGTCGTTTTGCGAAGGTGCAGCGCCGTCGCCATTCCTGAAACAGGGAGTGGTCGCATCAGGGACGGAATGAGCCGGCTGCCTTCGGTCCAGGGACCTGCGCGGAATTTCTTCCCCGGGGGAGGTCGGGATGGATGAAAAGCAGTATCTTGTAGACGCTCTGTCCATCGATGAGTCGTGGCGCATCTTCCGCATCATGGCGGAATTTGTCGAGGCAATCGAGTCCCTCTCCAAGGTGAAGCATGCGGTCACCATCTTCGGTTCAGCCCGCCTGACACCCTCCGATCCCTATTACGAGAAGGCGGAAATCCTCGCCCGGAGGCTGGCGGAAGAAGGGTTCGGGGTAATCACCGGTGGTGGTCCCGGGATCATGGAAGCGGCGAATAAAGGAGCCGCTGCTGCGGGTGGCAAATCCGTCGGGTTGAATATCCACCTTCCATATGAGCAAAAGCCGAACCAATACGCGAATGTCAGTCTTGACTTCAAGTATTTCTTCGTCAGGAAGGTGATGTTTGTGAAATATGCCGTGGCCTATGTCATTTTCCCCGGCGGTTTCGGCACCATGGATGAGCTTTTCGAGGCCCTCACGCTGATTCAGACGAAGAGAATCCGAAGCTTTCCCGTCATCCTGCTGGGCCGGGCCTATTGGCAGGGGCTGCTGGACTGGCTCAAGAAGGTGATGGTGAAAGAAGGAAAAATCGATCCAGAGGACCTGGGGCTTTTGAAAATCACGGATGACCCGGAGGATGCCGTCAGGCATATCCAGAAATTCGTCATCCTCTGAACCTGTCCTGCGTTCCGCACATCCCTTCCCGAGGGAAGATCCGGCATATCCACAGTTCCCTTTTCAGGGGAAAAAGTCATGGAGACCAGAGATTCGTTGACGGGCGTCCTTCGGGAAATCCGACAGGGGACCGTCGCTTCCTGCTATCTGCTCCTGGGCGATGAAGAATTTCTCATCCAGGATGCGCTCCAGAAGATCGTCAACGAACTGGTTCCGGAATCCGATCGGGAATGGAGTCTCTTCATTCTTGACGGAGAGCAGGAAAGCCCGTCGCGCATCCTTGAGCAACTGAACACCCCCGCACTTATCCCCGGCCGCAAGGTGGTGATCGTAAAGAACACCAGGCTGTTTCAGTCGTCCGCCACGACTCCACATCTGATTCAGAAAGTCCGGGAACTCATGGATCGCAGTCCGACTAAGGCCGTACAGGCCTTTTCCCAGTTTCTTACGATCAGCGGTCTGCAGACGAACGATCTGAAAGACGGCGGCTGGAAAAATCTGTCCACGGATGAATGGATTCGCTTTGCCGGCGCGGATGCCGCCCGGGATCTCTCTTCCTGGCTCCCCCGACTCCTGGAGATGTGCGAGCGGATCGGGGTGACGGCATCTTCATCTGCAGACGGTGCGGAACGTCTGGAGGCCTTTTTTCGTTCCGGACCGCCGGACGACGTCTGTCTGATCCTGACGGCGCCGGCGGCGGACCGCCGGATGAGGCTGTTCAAGATCATCAGTGAAAAGAGCCGGGTTTTGACCTTTGCGCAGGTGAAGGGGGAGACGAAACAAAAACAATCCCTTGCCAGGTCCGTCGAGGATCTTCTGGCGGGGACAGGCAAGAGGCTGGCTGGTGACGCTTTGCTTGCCGTCGGGCGGAAAACCGGTTTCCAGCTCCGTGAATCCCTGAAGATGGTGGAAAAGCTGATTGCCTATACGGGAGAGCGGGCGATCATCGAAGCACGTGACGTGGAAGAAGCCGTCGGTAAAACAAAGGAGGACACGGTCTTTGACCTGACAACGGCCCTGGCGGCCAGGGATCTTTCCCAATGCCTGTTGACCCTCGACGAACTCTTCTTGAGAGGAGAATCGCCCGTCTTCATCCTCTCCATGGTCGCCCGGGAGATTCGGAATCTCCGGGGTGCCGCCCTTTTTCTCCGGTCCGGGCAGCTTCCGCCCGCTTATCGGGCCGATATGGAGTACCATGACTTTCAGCGTGCCGTGTATCCCGCCCTGCGGGCGGGTGTCGGTTCCTCCCCACCGGAGGGTGGTTTCCGGAGCCAGCATCCGTACGTTATCTATCTGGCACTGCGGAACGCCCGCTCATTCTCCGACAGCGATCTGAATGCCTGGATATCCGAACTGGCAGCGATGGACCTGGCCTTGAAGTCGACTGCCCGCAACCCCAGGCACATGCTGGAACGTTTTCTGATCAGGGTCTGCTCCCGCTGACAGACCTCCTTCTCCCCGTCAGGCATCTCAGGGCTGACGCAGCGGCCCCATTTCAACAGCCTGCCAGTCAATCGGTTTTTCAGGCGGTTCAAAAGTGGATGGATGCAAGGCTCCCGAAGTCCTGGGTCATGAGTCGTGCCCCTTGGTACGTCGAATGGCGAAGGACGAGGGGAACGCCGCAGGCGGCCGTTTCAACAGCCTGCCAGTCATAGCTTGCGAAATCGAGACTTATAAGCCTTCTCCCTCTTCGACGGACGCCGTGAGGGACCTTTTGCCTTGGACGGACGATCTTCTTCCTCGCCGAGATTGTCTGATCCGACAGTCAAGCCTGCTTCCGGAGAGGCATCCGTCAGAATGGGCTCAAAGTCCTGTGAGGAAACGGCGCTTCCCCCATGGCGATTCGCATAATCCGCCACGTCCCGGTCGGATGTGACGACAATGGTTTCCTCGCCGCTGCGATGGACCATTCGCTTGATGACTTCGTCGGCCTTTTCTCCTTTCCGGGAATAGATAATGTCGATATTTCCGTACCGGTCGCGTTCTTCCAGCGGAAATCCGCCGGACCAGCCGTCAAAAACGACGGTGACGCGGTGGCCTTTCTTCCGTTGGTAGGCCGCCGCAAGACGGACCAGTGCGGAGCGTGCCTCCTCGAGGCTCCTCCGTTCAAAGGATCTTAAAAGGTCGGACTGCCGGATGACATTGTAACCATCCAGGATGACGTGCATAGACACTCTCTAGAAAATCGCATGCATCTTGATTGAAATGTCAATCATGACGTTGTCACAGGTTGGTGAATATGTTATAGACACCGGCGCATGTGATGGAAAGCATGTAGTCCAACGGCCGAAAAAAGTCCACCCGTTCCACCCGTTCCGGCAGACCTTCGTCACGTCGGTCTGCAAGGGACCGACAGCGAAAGCTTTCCGGCTTTCACGGCCCATCCAGAATCCACTTCATCAGCAACGATCGATCCGCAGAAGGCGGGTACGGTCTGCGCATAATCACGGGAAGGAGGTTGAAGATGGAGATCAAGAACATTTGTGTGCTGGGTGCAGGTCTCATGGGCAATGGAATTGCGCAGGTATGTGCCCAGGCAGGGTATTCGGTCACCCTCAGGGACATCGAGCAGCGCTTCATTGACGGGGGCATGAATACGATTCGGAAGAACCTGGCCAAAGAAGTGGAGAAGGGCAAACGGACCCAGGATGACATGAATGCCGTTCTGGGCCGGATCAAACCGACCCTGGACATGAAGGAAGCCGCCGCCAATGCTGACATCGTTGTCGAGGTGGTCATTGAGGTCATGGACGTGAAGAAGAAAGTCTATGCGGAGTTGGAAGAAATCGTTCCGGCCCACTGCCTGTTCTTCACCAATACATCGGGCCTGAGCATCACGGAGATGGCGGCAGTGACGAAGCGGCCCGACAAGTTCATCGGTACGCACTTCTTCAACCCCGTTCCGGTCATGAAGCTCCTGGAGATCATCAAGGGGTATGAAACGAGCGCGGAGACCCTTGCGGCAGCCGAGGCCTGGGGAAAGAAAATCGGAAAGGAACTGGTGGTTGTGAAAGAGGCTCCCGCCTTCGTGGTCAATCGGATCCTCTGCACGATGCTGAACGAGGCATTCTTTGTGCTCGGCGAAGGGCTCGCCAGCGCTGAGGACGTCGACAAGGGGATGGTCCTGGGCTGCAACCATCCCATCGGTCCCCTGGCCCTTTCGGACCTGGTGGGCAATGAGACGCTCCTGCGCGTTATTGAAGGACTCCATCGCGAACTGGGAGATAAATACCGTCCGGCGCCGCTTCTGGTACAGCTCGTCCGGGCAGGCCGATATGGTCGAAAGGTGGGGAAGGGCGTTTTTAATTACAAGTAAGGGTAACGTCCGCATTCATATCCCGGGAACGGCTCGGGGGGGCCGTTCCCGGCTTTCCGCCAGAGGAGGGAATTCCAATGTCGGCAACCTATGAGCCGGGACAGCATTATCATTATCAACTCCTCATCAAGCACATCCTCGAAATGCCCCTGGTTTTTGCACCGAACCATGAGATCGTCTATCGGGACAAGCTCCGCCTGACATATCGCCAGCTGAACGAACGGATCCACAGACTTGCGGGAGGTCTGGAAAAGCTTGGTGTGAAAAAGGGAGATGTGGTCTGC